>JAITWN010000121.1 GCA_031285245.1 Chromatiales bacterium
CGCGCGCCACTTGCGAGCTTGGCTTCAACGGCTGGCGCCGGACGCATTCCCGCCGCATGCACGCGCGCGCCAGAGGTGATCAACGCAAAGCGCAGCTCATCTTCGAGCGTCACGAGATCGCGCCGCAATTCATCCTCACAATAGAGATCGACCTCGGCATCGAGCGATGCACCGATGGCGCCGGCGACACGCAATGCTTCGAGTTCGCGGCCAACCGGTTCGCGCAGCTCCAGCACCTGCGCCCACAAACGATTCAGCGTCTGCGCTTCTTCGCAATCACCGTGCTCTTCGCTCATCAGCGTCGTCCACTCTTCGAGCAGCACTGATTCGCCACGCTTGCCCGGGATATGTCCCCAGATATCTTCCGCCGTGAAGCTCAAGATCGGCGCGATCCAGCGTACCATCGCTTCGATCACCTGATGCATCGCCGTCTGCGCGGAACGACGCACCAGGCTGTCTGCGGCCGTGGTGTACTGGCGATCTTTGATGACATCGAGATAGAACGCGCCAAGCTCAACCGCGCAGAAGTTGTGCACGCGTTGATAGACCTGATGGAATTCATACTGCGTGTAAGCTTCGCGCACTTGGCGCTGCAAAGCAGCGGCGCGCAGCAATATCCAGCGATCGAGATCAATCATGCGCTCCCACGGCACAGCATGCTGCGCCGGATCGAAGCCATCGAGATTGGCGAGCAGAAAACGCGCAGTGTTGCGGATGCGTCGATAGGCATCTGACATGCGCTTGAGAATTTCATCAGAGACACTGATCTCACCGCGATAATCCGTAGACGCCACCCACAGCCGCAGAACATCGGCGCCTAGCACGCCCACTACTTTTTGCGGCGCGATCACGTTGCCGAGTGATTTCGACATCTTGCGGCCCTGCGCATCGACGGTGAAGCCATGCGTCAACACCGCGCGATAAGGCGCATCACCATGCATGGCAACCGAGGTGAGGAGCGATGACTGGAACCAGCCGCGATGCTGATCTGAACCTTCAAGATAAAGATCAGCCGGGAACGGCATGCTGCCCCAGCGCTTCTCGCCGCGTTCGCCAAGCACGCAGAAATGCGTGACGCCGGAATCGAACCACACATCGAGAATGTGCGTAACCTTGCTGTACTGCGCTGCGTCCGCGCCGATGAGCTCGGCTGCATCGAGTTCAAACCAAACATCGATGCCGCCTCCCTCCACGCGGCGCGCGACTTCTTCGATCAGCTCTGCGGTGCGCGGATGCAGATCCCCTGTGCGCTTATGCGCGAAGACTGCGATCGGTACGCCCCAAGTACGCTGACGCGAGATGCACCAGTCCGGACGTTTTTCGATCATGCCTTCGATGCGCGCCTGTCCCCACTTCGGCACCCACTGCACGCCGGCAATCGCTGTCATCGCCTGCGCGCGCAGTCCAGCTTGTTCCATGCCGATGAACCATTGCGGCGTCGCGCGGAAAATGATCGGCGTTTTGTGACGCCAGCAATGCGGATAACTGTGACGCAGGGCTGCAATGTGCACGAGCGCGCCACGGGCTTTGAGCTCTTCGATGACGTGATCATTGGCTTCAAATACCGGTTTACCCGCAAAGAGCGGCGTATCCGGCAGAAAACGACCACGATCATCGACTGGATTGTCGACCTGCAAGCGATAACGCAAGCCGGCAACATAGTCTTCCTGACCGTGGCCAGGCGCGGTGTGCACCGCGCCTGTGCCAGCATCTGCAGTGACGTGATCACCAACAATCACCGGTACTTCACGCGCGTAGAACGGATGACGCAGCAGCAAACCTTCGAGCTCACTGCCTTTGGCATAAGCCACTACCTTGTAATCGTCGATGCCGTAACGACCCATCGCATCTTTGAGCAATTGCTGAGCGAACAACAAACGCTCACTACCGCGCGCAGTTTCGCACTGCACCAGCGCGTAATCGAAATCGGGATTCAGCGCGACCGCGCGATTGGCCGGCAAGGTCCACGGCGTAGTGGTCCAGATCACCACCGATACCGGACCATGGCCTGCGTGACCTTCGACATGGCGCATACGTTGCAGCAGCGCTTCTTCATCGAGAAACGCGAAG
The DNA here is from genome assembly GCA_031285245.1 of Chromatiales bacterium. Taxonomy (GTDB): domain Bacteria; phylum Pseudomonadota; class Gammaproteobacteria; order SZUA-140; family SZUA-140; genus JAITWN01. The sequence goes on from JAITWN010000121.1 coordinate 2,071, forward strand.
CGCACATCGATTGCTGGTGACGTGCGATCTTCGTATTCGACTTCAGCTTCAGCAAGCGCCGAGCCGCAGTCGCAGCACCAATGCACGGGCTTGAAACCTTGATAGACGTGACCACCGGCGATGATCTTGCCGAGCGCGCGGATGATATCAGCTTCGAAACGATAATCCATGGTGAGATAGGGATTGTCCCAATCACCCAGCACACCGAGACGGCGAAAATCGGTGCGCTGACGTTCAACCTGTTTCATCGCATAGTCGCGACAAGCGGCGCGGAAAGCGCGCGCATCGACTTTTTGCCCGGGTTTGCCGATCTGCTTTTCTACGTTGAGCTCGATCGGCAGACCATGGCAATCCCAGCCCGGCACGTAAGGCGCATCGAAGCCTTCGAGCGTACGCGACTTGACGATGATGTCTTTGAGGATCTTGTTGACGGCATGACCGATGTGAATCTCGCCGTTGGCATAAGGCGGACCATCATGCAGAACGAAACGCGGGCGGCCTTTGCGCAGCTCGCGCAAACGGCGATAGAGCCCCATTTCTTCCCAGCGCTGCAAGAATTCCGGCTCACGCTGTGAAAGATTGCCTTTCATCGCAAAATCGGTCTTCGGCAGATTCAGCGTATCTTTGTAGTCAGACATCGTCGGTCTCAGCTGGTGTTCGTCAAAATCGTGAAAATCTTTTTATTTGCCCTCTCCCGCCCTTCGGGCACCCTCGCCCACAAGTGGGAGAGGGGCTGGCGAGCCATGAAGTCCCCTCTCCCGCTTGCGGGGAAAGCGTAGCGAGGGGGCGCAGCCGGTTGGGGGAGAGAGCAGCGCAGCACTTCATCATCGTTAGTTATTTACTGGCAAACCACTCACGCGCGGCGCGCACATCGCGTTCAATCTGCGCTACCAGCGCACCCAGCGATGCGAAACGGCGCTCTTCGCGCAGGCGCGCGTGAAACTCAACACGCAGATGACGCCCGTAAAGATCGCCCTTGAAGTCGAGCACATGCACTTCAAGACGGCACTCGGTGCCATCAACCGTCGGCCTGGTGCCGATGTTGGCGACACCAGGCAATGCCTGATTCGCGATACCAAGCACGCGCACGGCGAACACTCCGGCGAGCGGCGCTTGATGCGTGCCTGCGCCACTGCCGAAAGAGCGTCGCTGCAGATAAACATTGGCGGTTGGAAAGCCGAGTTGACGACCAAGCCCATCGCCCGCCACCACCAGGCCATCAAGGCGATACGGCCGGCCCAGCATGCGCTCAGCTTCAGCGAGGTCACCACTACGCAAAGCTTCACGTATGCGCGTGCTGCTCGCGCGCGAACCACCGCTTTCGAGCGCATCCACCACCACTACTTCAAAGCCATGCTGCTCGCCAGCCGCGCGTAGCGTCGCGATATCGCCTTGCCGACGTGCGCCAAAGCGAAAATCATCGCCGATCACCAACGCGCGCAAACCGAGTGCACCGACTAACACGCGATCAATGAAATCAGCGGCGGTCATTTCTGCGAGCCCGCGATTGAACGGCAGACAGAGCACGCGATCGATCGGCAATTCGGCAAGCACTTCGAACTTCTCGCGAAACGAGGTCAGTCGTGCCAGCCGCTGCTGATTACCAAGCTGGAAATACTCCTGCGGATGCGGCTCGAAAGTGATAACCACAGACGGCAGATCGTACTCGTGCGACTTTGCAACCAGCCGGGCGAGGATCGCCTGATGCCCGAGATGCAGCCCATCGAAATTGCCGATCGTCGCCACACACCCGCGATGACGCGGCCGCAGATTGTAATGTCCTCTGATCAGTTCCATTGAGCACGGCCAAACTCAGCATGATACAGGATTGGCAAGCACCTGACCCACGGCGACGCCGGCGCGGTTACCGGTTTAATCATGCGCATCATCGCGCGCCGCGCGCACCTGGCGCGGCGAAATGATGCCAGCGCAAACCCGCGAGCCACGCGACTGCGAAATAAGTGCCAACGCCTGCGCACACGCACACCATGAGATCACGCGCGCGCGCGGGCCAAGCATGGGCCTGCCAGACTTCGATGTCGCCAACGAGGAAAAACAGCACCACGCCCATGGCGATGTTGGCAATCACTACGCGCAGCACGAATCCCATCCAGCCGGCGCTGGCGTGAAAATCACCCGTGCGACGCAGCGCGCGCAGCAGTAATCCCGCGTTGATAAACGCAGCGAGCGCAGTCGCAAGCACCAGCCCGGCATGTGGACCAGGAATATCGAACATCACCATCGGCACGACAAAAATCCCATTCAGCACCAGATTGGCGCCCATCGCGATCACCGCGATGCGCACCGGCGTGCGTGCGTCCTGGCGCGAAAAAAACGCTGCCGCCAGCACTTTCACCAGAATGAAGCCGAGCAGACCGAGAGCGTACGCCATCAAACTGAGCGTCGACATCTCAACGTCAAACGCGCTGAACTCACCGTATTGAAACAGCGTCACTAGCATCGGCCCGGCGAGGATCACCAGCGCAACCGTCGCCGGCGAGCCAACCAACACCGTCATACGCAGCGCCCAATCAAGAGTGCGCGAATGCTCGGCGGTATCAGTAGCGGCATGCTGCTGCGAAAGGCGCGGTAAAATCACCGTTGCCAGCGCAACGCCAAACACGCCAAGCGGAAACTCCACCAGACGATCCGAGTAATAAAGCCAGCTCACGCTGCCAGTAACGAGAAAAGAGGCGATGAGCGTATCGATGAGCAGATTGATCTGCGCCACCGAAGAACCAAAAATCCCCGGCAGCATAAGACCGATGATTTTGCGCACGCCTTCATGCCCGCGCCGCCAGCGCGGTCGCGGCAACAGCCGCAAACGCCATAAAAACGGGAGCTGGAACGCGAGCTGAGCCATGCCCGCGATCAATACGCCCCAGGCGAGCGCCACCACCGGCTGCTCCATATGCGGTGCGAGCCACACCGCTGCGCCGATCATGCACAGATTGAGTAGCACCGGGGTAAACGCCGGCACCGCAAAACGGCCGTAGCTATTTAGCACCCCGCCCGCCAGCGCGGTCAGCGAAATGAAGAGGATGTAAGGGAAGGTCAGCTGCAGCATTTGCGCGGTGAGCGCGAACTTGTCCGGCTTATCGGCAAAACCTGGCGCGAATATCCACACCAGCAGCGGCGCGGCGAGGATACCGATCGCCGTTACCAGAAACAACACGCCACCGAGCGCGCCTGAGGTGTGATCGAGCAGATCCTGCACTTCTTCGTGGCTGCGTTTGGTTTTGTATTCCGACAGCACCGGCACGAAGGCCTGCGAAAACGCCCCTTCGGCGAACAGCCGGCGCAGCAGATTGGGGATGCGAAAGGCGACGAAAAACGCGTCCGCGCCAACGCCGGCGCCAAACGCGCGCGCCACCACCATATCGCGCAGCAACCCCAGAATGCGCGACACGAACGTCATCGCGCTGACGAGCGCAGTCGAGCGCAGCAGGCCGCTCATACGCCCTCCCGCCGCGTCATCGCTAGATTGGGCATATGGATTGCCTCGCCTTCGGCTCGCCATGACGAAACGAGGACAACCCATTAACGAATACTGTCGTCATTGCGAGGCGCATAGCGCGGCGACAATCCAGGCATAGGTTTCGCGGAGAGCCCAGCTCATGGGGAAGCGGGCGTCTTTGCGTCATTGACAAACCGGGCGGAAATCCGCATAGTTGCGTCCCTTCGATTTCAAGCTTGAGTGCACGGGAGTTCGTCTTGGCAAATACAGCACAAGCCAGAAAGCGCATCCGCCAGGCGGAACAGCGCCGCAGCATCAACGGTTCCATGCGTTCATCGGTGCGTACCGCGTGTAAAAAGGTTCTCAAGGCCGTCGCCGGCAAAGATTCTGCCCAGGCGAAAGCCGCGTTCGATGCCGCCGTGCCGGAGATCGATCGCATGGCACGCAAAGGCATCATCCACAAGAACAAGGCTGCTCGCCAGAAGAGCCGCCTGAACCGCCAGCTCAAGGCGCTTGCCGCCTGAGTCGTTCGGTTTACAGAGCAGTCACGAAAAACCGGGCTTAGCCCGGTTTTTTTTGCTCCGGATAGCACTGCCGCGCCGTTCACATCAGCACCAGATTATCGCGATGGATGAGCTCAGGCTCATCCACATATCCCAGCAGCTCACGGATGCGTTCGCTCGGCTGCCGCGCCAGTTTGCGCGCATCATCAGCGCCGTAATTCACCAGCCCACGAGCGATCTCCCGCCCACCGCCATCAACGCAAGCCACCAGATCACCACGCACAAAAGATCCACGCACCTCGATCACGCCAACCGGCAGCAGACTGCGGCCTGATTCACGCAGCACGCGCACCGCGCCCTCATCGATGAGCAATTCGCCGCGCAACTGGAGCTGATTCGCCAGCCATTGCTTGCGCGCCACCACTGGCTCCTGCGTTGGCAGAATCAGCGTGCCGACCTCGATGCCTTCACGCACTTTGCCGAGCACATCCGGCTCACGGCCAGGCGCGATCAATGTCGCCGCGCCCGAACGCGCTGCACGCGCGGAAGCACGCACTTTGCTCAACATACCGCCACGCCCCCACTGCCCAACGCCACCAGCGCCAGCCATGCGCTCGAGTTCAGGATCCGCAGCGCGCGCTTCTCGCAGCAGCTTCGCATCGGGATGCTGACGCGGATCGCGATCGAACATACCTTCCTGATCGGTGAGGATGACGAGCAGCTCGGCTTCGACCAGATTCGCCACCAGCGCGGCGAGCGTATCGTTATCACCAAAGCGGATCTCTTCCACCGCCACGGTGTCGTTCTCGTTGATCACCGGCACAACGGCGAGCCGCAGCAGTGTGCGCAGCGTGCTGCGCGCGTTGAGATATCGCCGGCGATCGGAAAGATCATCATGAGTAAGGAGGACTTGCGCAGTGCGAAGACCAAAGCGCTGGAAGCTCGATTCATACGCTTGCACCAGCCCCATCTGCCCCACCGCGGCAGCGGCCTGCAATTCATGCAGCATCTGCGGCCGGCGCGACCAGCCGAGGCGTTTGACGCCTTCAGACACCGCGCCGGAAGACACCAGCACCACTTCGACACCACTGCGACAGAGCTGCGCGATCTGCTCGACCCAGCGCTCCATCAGCGCGTGATCCAAACCTTGGCCGTTATTGGTGAGCAGCGAACTGCCGATCTTCACCACCCAGCGACGGGATTGTCCGAGTTGCGCGCGCGTATTCACAGTGAAAGCAGATATGTCATGGAGTGTGCGATCGGCATGGCCGGCTTTTATTCAAACAGACGTGAATCTAGCAGAACATCTGCCACGCTGACGAGGGGCCGGAGCATCAGCTTTCGACATCATCCATCCGCGCGCCATCTGTCTGCGCAGCTTCGGCTTCCTGCACCGCCGCTTTCGCTTCATCGAGCCGCAACATCACTTGTTCGCACAGCGCGCGCGTACCTTCACCAGCGATTGCCGAGACGGCGAACCAGCGCCCTTTCCAACCGAGCTCATCGATCAAAGCTTCGCACCAGGCAGCACGTTCATCTTGCGGCAGCAGATCAATCTTGTTGATCACCAGCCAGCGTTCGCGCATCCACAGTTCTTCGCTGAATTTGTGCAGCTCTTCTTCGATCACGCGCACGGCGTGCGCCGGCGCATGCTCCGGATCCATGGGCTGCGCATCGACTAGATGCAGCAGCAGATTGGTGCGCGACAGATGACGGAGAAAGCGCATGCCAAGGCCCGCGCCTTCGGATGCGCCTTCGATCAAACCCGGAATATCAGCGAGCACGAAACTGCGATGCGCGCCGACGCTGACGACGCCGAGCTGCGGATGCAGCGTGGTGAAAGGATAATCCGCCACTTTGGGGCGCGCCGATGAAACCGCGCGGATGAAAGTGGATTTGCCGGCGTTCGGCATGCCGAGCAAACCGACATCGGCGAGCAAACGCAGCTCAAGGCGCAGCCGACGCTCTTCACCTGGCGTACCTTTGGTGAAACGCCGCGGCGCGCGATTGGTGCTGCTTTTGAAGCGCGTGTTGCCAAGGCCGTGAAAACCGCCTTTGGCGACCAACAAGCGTTCATCGGATGCGAGCACTTCGCCGAGCGTTTCGCCGGTGTCGTCATCCACGACGACCGTGCCAACTGGCACCGGCACGATCAGATCTTCGCCACCGCGGCCGGTGCAGTTGTTGCCTTGGCCGTTGTCGCCACGCTGCGCGCGAAACGCTTTGGTGTAGCGGAAATCGACCAGCGTATTGACGTTGATATCGCCGATCAGCCATACGCTGCCGCCATCACCGCCATCACCGCCATCGGGACCGCCGAAGGGAATGTATTTCTCACGGCGAAAACCGACACAGCCATCCCCGCCGTCACCGGCTTTGACCTGAATCGATGCTTCGTCGACGAATTTCATTTCTGTAAAAAAACGAAACCCCGTCGAGGGACGGGGTCTCTGTCATCGCAACCCTAAGCCAACCTCAGGCCGGCACTATGTTCACAAAGCGCCGCTTCTTCGGGCCTTTCACTTCAAAGGCAACCGTGCCATCCACCTTCGCGAACAGGGTGTGATCAACGCCCAAACCCACATTCTTGCCCGGGTGAAATGCAGTACCGCGCTGGCGCACGATGATGTTGCCCGCGAGCACGTTTTCACCGCCATAGCGCTTCACGCCGAGGCGTTTCGATTCTGAATCGCGTCCGTTACGGCTACTACCGCCGGCTTTTTTATGGGCCATGACTTATGCTCCCGTCGAAATATCGGTGATCTGCAGTTCAGTGTAGTACTGCCGATGACC
>JAITWN010000075.1 GCA_031285245.1 Chromatiales bacterium
CCCCCTCGCTACTCTCTCCCCGCATGAGTAACTCTGCTCTCATACTGCTTCTGCTTGGTTTGACGGTCATCGTCTATCAGCTTGGTCTTGCCCGCAGCCGGGCGTTTGCCAAAGGCAGCGTGCGCATGAATTCTCGACCTCAGCATCATGGCGCAGTGGCAGCGCTGTGGGCCATCGGTCCAGCCTTGATGCTTATGATGCTGTGGAGTTGGTTTGCGCCTGCGTTCATCGATTCAAGTATGAGTGCACAGATTCACGCTTCTCATCCTGAGTTGTCGGAGCAGGAGATTCAGGTAGCGATGCGTCGCATCGATGGATTTTTGAACCACAAGGGTTTGATCCTCGACGCCGCTGATTGGGAGCCCGCAGTGGCTGATGCTTTATCGCATATGCGCGAGACGAGTGCGTGGCTGCTCACTGGTTTGACGACAGCGTTGATCTCGCTTGGTCTTTTCATCGGTTTTTACCGCATGAATCCCAGCCTGCGTGCGCGCAGCCAGGTAGAAAAATTCGTGCAGTTGCTGCTCATGCTGAGCTCAGGCATCGCGATTCTGACCACACTCGGCATCGTGCTGTCGATGGTGGGGGAAACGCTGAAATTTTTCAGCTTCATTCGTCCCGTCGATTTCTTCTTCGGTACTACGTGGCAACCTGTTTTCCACGTCACTGAAACCAGTGGCTACGGCGAATACGGTATGCCGCCGCTGATGGGCGGCACGCTGCTGGTGGCGGCGATCGCATTGTTGTTTGCCATTCCCGTGGGATTGATGGCGGCGGTATGGCTGGCGGAATATGCGCCCGAACGCGCACGTCATTTCATCAAGCCCGCACTCGAAGTACTGGCCGGTATTCCAACCATTGTTTACGGCGTATTCGCGTTGATCACGGTCGGCCCGTTTCTATCCGCACTTGGTGAAATGCTCGGCCTGCATGTGCGCTCTACCTGCGCACTCACCGCAGGCCTGGTGATGGGCATCATGCTGATCCCGTTCATTTCTTCGCTGTCAGACGACATCATCACGCAAGTGCCGAAATCGCTGCGCGATGGCTCACTTGGCCTTGGCGCGACGCAGTCTGAAACCATTCGCAGGGTAGTGCTGCCAGCGGCGCTGCCTGGCATCGCCGGTGCGGTGTTGCTCGCGGCGAGCCGCGCTGTGGGTGAAGCCATGATCGTTGTGCTGGCGGCGGGTAACGCGCCCAAGCTCACTGCCAATCCTTTCGATGCGGTTTCCACCATGACGGTGACTATCGTCAATCAGATCACGGGTGATTCTGATTTTTCGGGACCGCAGTCGCTCGTTGCTTTTGCGCTTGGCTTAACGCTGTTCGTCATTACGCTAGTGCTCAACTTTGTTGCGCTGCTCATCGTCCGGCGTTATCGCGAGCAATACGACTGAAGCTATGAGCACTGACATCAACCAAAAGCGCCCGCGTATCGCAGATCAGGTTTCGGCATCGCTGCGTCGTCGTCATGCCAGAGAACGGCGCTTTCGTCTGCTTGGCCTTGTCGCCACGTTGCTCGGTCTCACGTTCGTCGCGATCCTCTTCGCCAATATATTCATCAAAGGCATACCTGCGTTCTGGCAGGCAAGCATTACGCTCGATATCTATTTCGATCCAGCCATCGTCAGCATTCCACCCGAGCCCGTGCGCGAGGCGAAGGAAAGTGACAGCGACTTTCGCCAGCGCCGCGTGAGCTGGGAAAACGAAGTCGGCATGGTCAATTTCAACCGACTCATACAGAACGCGTTGACCGCTAAGATTGCCGAGGCTGCAGATTATCCACGCGATGCCGCTCGCATCGTCACTTCTGGCGAGCGCCTGGCGCTGCGCGATCTTGTCATAAAAAATCCAGGCATCGTCGGCGAGACGCGCCAGATGCACTTGCTCACCGATGCCAATATCGATGTCTGGTTGAAAGGCAACATTGATCGCAACCTTCCCGATGAACAGCAGCAGCTCAGTGCGCGCGTACGCGATTGGGCAGATCAGCTATATGCGGATGGCATTATCAAAATGCGTTTCAGCACAGGGCTATTCACCAACCCGGATTCACGTTCTTCGCTGGCTTCAGCCGGATTGCGCGGAGCTTTCATGGGGTCGCTCTACATGATGCTGGTGGTGATTGCGCTCTCGATTCCGCTCGGCGTGGCGGCGGCGGTTTATCTGGAGGAGTTCGCACCTCGCAATCGCATGACTGACATCATCGAGGTCAATATCAATAACCTCGCGGCGGTGCCTTCGATCATCTTCGGTTTGCTTGGGGCTGCGGTGTTCATCAACTATTTCAAGTTGCCGCTGTCAGCTTCGGTCGTTGGCGGATTGGTGCTGACGCTGATGACCATGCCAACGGTAATCATCGCAACCCGCGCTGCACTCAAAACCATCCCGCCTTCGATCCGGCAAGCAGCGCTCGGCATCGGCGCTTCACCGACCCAAGCGGTATTTCATCATGTGTTGCCCCTCGCAGTGCCAGGCATTCTCACCGGCTCCATCATCGGCATTGCACAAGCGCTCGGTGAAACCGCGCCACTGCTGTTGATCGGCATGAATGCTTTCGTTGCTTCGGTGCCAGCATCGCCTTTCGACCAATCCAATGCGCTGCCGGTGCAGATCTATCTGTGGCAGGGCAATGAACTGCGTAATTTCTTCGAAGGACGCACCGCGGCAGCTATCGTGGTGCTGCTCGCGCTCATGCTGTTTCTCAATGGTCTTGCAATCTGGCTGCGCAAGAGATTTGAAACGAGATGGTGACCACTATGAAAAGTGATGTCGAGATGGAACTCACCTTAGTGCCAGATGTGAGCGGCCTGCTGCATGAGCAGAGTGAGCGCAGCAAGCGGATCAAGATGAGCGCGAGCGACGTCAAGGTTTTCTATGGCGAAACGCAGGCGCTGCACGGCGTCTCGATGGAGATCATGGAAAACGAAGTGATCTCCTTCATCGGCCCATCGGGCTGCGGAAAATCCACCTTCTTGCGCTGCCTCAATCGCATGAATGACACCATCGAAGGTGCTCGCGTCGAAGGCCGGATCATCCTCGATGATCAAAACATCTATGATACCGCGCTTGATGTAGTGCAGCTCCGGGCCCAGGTCGGCATGGTGTTCCAGAAGCCGAATCCCTTTCCGAAATCGATTTTTGAGAACATCGCTTATGGAGCGCGCTTGCATGGCCTTGCTGAAAAGAAAGCAGACCTCGCAGATATCGTTGAATCAAGCCTGCGCCGCGCCGGATTGTGGAGCGAAGTAAAAGGCCGCCTAGATCAACCGGGCACCGGACTTTCCGGCGGCCAGCAGCAGCGCCTTTGCATCGCGCGCGCCATTGCCGTCAACCCGGAAGTCATCCTGATGGATGAGCCGTGCTCAGCGCTCGACCCCATAGCCACTTCCGTCATCGAAGAGCTGATCGACGAACTCAAGCGTAATTTCACCATCATCATCGTCACCCATAACATGCAGCAGGCCGCGCGCGTTTCGGATCGAACTGCATTCTTCCATCTCGGCGATCTGATCGAACTGGAAAAAACCGCGGACATCTTCACCAACCCGAAGAACAAGCGGACGGAAGATTACATCACCGGACGTTTCGGTTGAATTTGTACTGATCGGGCGCTGATCTGATTCAGGGGGAATTATGGACTGGCAGCAACAACACATTGTCAGAGAGTACGACGAAGAGCTCATGCGCTTGCAGGGTGAGATCCTGCGCATGGGAGGAATCGCTGAAGATCAACTACAGAAGGCCTTCAAAGCGCTGATGGATATCGATGACCGTAACGCGGAAAAAATCATCCACGCCGATGAGAGCATCGACATGCTGGAGCTTGAAATCAGCGCGGATGTAATGCACCTGCTGGCGCTGCGCCAACCCATGGCGAGCGACCTGCGCACAGTGCTGTCATCGCTGCGCATCGCCAGCAACATCGAACGCATCGGCGACTACGCCGCTAACATCGCCAAACGCTCACTCGCGATATCATCATCACGCCCGCGCGAAGCCTTCGCGCCCTTGCCGAAATGGGCTCTTACGCCGGCAACATGTTGCGCGACATCCTCGATGCCTTCTATCGCCGCGACACCGCCGCCGCGATGATGGTGCGCGCCAGCGACGCAGAGCTAGACCGACGCTACAACAGCCTCTTCCGAGAACTCCTCACCTACATGATGGAAGACCCGCGCAACATCAGCGCCTGCGTACACCTGCTCTTCATCGCCAAAAACATCGAACGCATCGGCGACCACGTCACCAACATCGCCGAAAACATCTGGTTCCAATCCGAAGGACGATTGCCATCAGAAGAGCGCGTGAAAGACAACGCGAGGGATATTGCGGCGCAGTATTGAGTGGAGAGAGGGGAGAGCGTTTTCTCCGCGGTCGTTCGCGTAGTCAGCGAGTTTTAGGGTAATCCCCCCGAAAATCAGCTGAGTTCAGAAGTGGAATTTTCTCGTAATGTTTACGTAGGAGATTCCAATGAAGAAGTCGAAGTTCAAGGACAGCCAGATCATTGGCTACATCAA
>JAITWN010000026.1 GCA_031285245.1 Chromatiales bacterium
AACGTGTCTCCGTTATCAGGCATGCTGAGAATCAGGGGGTTGGCGGCGCTGTCATGACGGGATACAAAGCCGCTATTGAAGATGGCATGGGTATTCGAGGCATGGTGATTAATCCAACATCAGTGCCTTCACAATATTGATCTTTGCATTGCGAATGCTTACGCAAGCAGTTCGTTTACAGATCCATCATTGATCATAGACAACTGCGACCTGCGAACTACCGCCACTTCTATTCGGACAATCCCTTAGCCGCAGCTTTCATTGAAAGGTAATGCCTTTCATCGGATACTAGCCCTCATGAATCTTCCCATGCGGCTCACCAATCAGTTTCTGATCGCCATGCCTACACTCCGCGATCCCAATTTCTTTCACGGCGTCACCTATGTGTGCGAGCACAATGCCAACGGCGCGATGGGCGTGATGATCAACCGTCCGCTCGAGATCCGCATGGGTGATGTGCTGGAGCAGATGAAAATTCCCACTGAGCTCGAAGCGCTGCGCCGCATGCCGGTGTTTCTCGGCGGACCGGTGCAGTGTGAGCGAGGCTTCGTGCTGCATCAGCCGCTCGGCAAATGGAGAATGACGATGCCGATCACTGATACCTTTGGCGTGACTTCCTCGCGCGATATTCTGGAAGCCATGGCGCAGGGACAAGGTCCGGAAATCTGCCTGGTCGCGCTCGGCTATGCCGGCTGGGGACCCGGGCAACTCGAAAGCGAGCTCGCTGACAACGCCTGGATCAATGTCCCAGCCGACGCGCGGGTCGTATTTCAAACGCCTCCCGAGCAGCGCTGGGAGGCAGCCGCCGCGCTGACAGGCGTTGACATCCACCGCCTGTCAGCCCACATCGGTCACGCATGAAGGGCAGCCGGACGCTGCTCGGATTCGATTACGGCAGCAGGAAAATCGGCATTGCCGTCGGTCAGGAACTGACCGGTTCATCGACCCCGCTGATAACGCTGCGCCACAGCGGCGGCAATCCCGATTGGGACGCCATCACCCGCTTGATCACGCAGTGGCGCCCGGCGGCGCTGGTGGTTGGCATCCCGCTCAACATGGACGATAGCGAACAGCCGATGACAGCAGCCGCGCGTCGCTTCGCGCGTCGCCTTAACGGGCGTTACGGTCTGCCGGTGTTCGAGACCGATGAGAGACTATCGAGTCGCGCCGCTTTAGATCTGCTACACGACGAGCATGAACACGGCCGCCGCCACTTGAACGTGGACGAAGTAGCGGCGCATGTCATACTGCAAACTTTCTTCAGTCGCCAACAGAGCGGAGACTCACAATGAACGGAGCAACGCGCATGTCCGATCTTCGCCAGATGATTTATCCCATGAACCACGGAGATGCCGCTGCGGCATCGAGAACACGCTCATGAGTCTCGACCCCAGCACGATCGATATCGACACTGAACTTGAGGGCATGGCAAACCGCCTGCGCGTTCTGCTCGAAGAGCGCGCCATTGCAGATCCGCTCATGGTGGGCATCTATACCGGTGGCGCCTGGGTGGCGGCACGTCTACATAGCTTGCTTGGCCTCACTGAGCCGCTCGGCATGCTCGATATCTCTTTTTACCGCGACGACTTCACGCGCGTCGGCATCAACCCGCAGGTGCGCCCCTCGCATCTGCCGGTCAGCATCGATGAACGTCATCTGGTGCTGGTCGATGATGTACTCGGCACCGGCCGCACCATCCGCGCTGCGCTCAATGAGATCTTCGATTATGGTCGTCCTGCCTCTATAATGCTCGCCACGCTGGTAGAGCGCGGCGGCCGGGAGCTGCCCATTCAGGCGGATGTGGTCGGCCTGAACGTCAAGCTCACCAGACATCAGCACATCAAGCTCCATGGCCCGACGCCGCTGCGGCTCAGCATCGTCGAGCCGCCACAAAAAGGCTAGGAAACCGGGTGGACAAGGCGAATATCCAGCTCGACGGACAGGGACGCCTGCGCCACTTTCTCACCATCGCCGGGCTCAAGCGTCAGTTGCTGGTAGAACTCCTCGACACCGCGGAATCGCTGTCGAGCGTCACCGAACAAGCGGTGAAAAAAGTCCCGCTGCTGCGCGGCAAGACGGTGGTCAACCTGTTTTTTGAATCGAGCACGCGCACGCGCACCACTTTCGAGCTCGCCGCCAAGCGTCTTTCCGCCGACGTGCTCAATATCAATATCACGGCGTCGGCGACCACCAAAGGCGAAACGCTGCTCGACACTTTGCGCAATCTCGAAGCAATGCACTGCGATATGTTCATCGTGCGTCATGCTGATAGCGGCGCCGCACATTTCGTCGCGCGCCATGCGGCGCCACACGTGAGCGTGGTCAATGCCGGCGACGGCAGACACGCGCATCCGACGCAAGCAATGCTCGACATGTTCACCATTCGCCGGCACAAGGGCGAGTTTCACAAACTGCGCGTCGCCATCGTCGGTGACGTGCTGCACTCGCGTGTTGCGCGCTCGCAGATTCATGCACTGTCGACGCTCGGCGTCGATGAGATTCGCATCGTCGGCCCGAAAACGCTGATTCCGGCGGAAGCGCACACCCTCGGCGTGCACGTTTATCACGATCTGCGCGAAGGTCTGCGTGATGTCGATGTCGTGATCATGCTGCGTTTGCAACACGAACGCATGAATGGCGCTTTTCTGCCGAGCGAACACGAATATTTTCAGCTTTACGGCCTCACCGAAGCGAAGCTCGAACTCGCCAAGCCAGATGCCATCGTCATGCACCCCGGGCCGATCAATCGCGGCGTGGAAATGGATTCGGCGGTCGCTGATGGTCCGCGCTCTGTAATCCTACAACAAGTCACCCATGGCATCGCGATGCGCATGGCGATCATCTCGCGCTGCATGCAGCGTGGTGGGGAGAGCGCCTAATGCGTATTCACATCCGCCAAGGGCGCCTCGTTGATCCAGGCAATGAAATCGATGACATCCGTGATGTCTACGTCGCTGATGGCGTCATCGTTGGCGTGGGCACAGCTCCCGAGGGCTTTCACGCTGAAAGCACCATCGACGCCCGCGGGCGCGTGGTGTGCCCGGGTTTGATCGATCTACGCGCTCATCTGCGCGAACCCGGTGAAGAACACAAAGCAACCATCGCGAGCGAAACCGCCGCCGCCGCACGCGGTGGCATCACCAGTGTGTGCTGCACGCCCAATACGCGTCCGGTGATCGACACGCCCGCGGTCGCCGGGCTGATTCGCCGCCGCGCACGCAGCGCCGGCATGGCGCGCGTGATTCCGATCGGCGCATTCACGCAAGCACTCGACGGTGAACACTTGAGCGAGATGGCTGCGCTCAAGCAGGCGGGTTGCCTCGGTGTCAGCAATGGCTTTCGTCCCATGCGCGATCTGACGGTGATGAGTCGCGCCATGGAATACGCTGCAACCTTCGATATCACCGTCTTCGTCAATCCGCAGGATCATGCGCTCGCCAATAACGGTTGCGCGCATCTCGGCGCGGTAGCGACACGCCTTGGTCTTGCCGGTGTGCCCGCTGCTGCGGAAACGGTAGCCGTCGCCGCGCTGCTGGCACTGGTGGATCAGATCGGTGTGCGCGTGCACTTCTCGCTGCTCTCGACGACGCGCGCCGCGCAGATGATCGCGCGCGCACGCCATGAAGGGCTGCCGGTGAGCGCGGATGTCAGCGCGCATCATCTGCATCTCACCGAAAACGATGTGCTCGATTTCGACAGCTTGTGCCATGTGCGCCCGCCGCTGCGCACGCTGCGCGATCGCGAGGGCTTGCGTCAGTGGCTGGCGCGCGGCGCGATCTCGGCGATCTGCTCGGATCACCAGCCGCACGAGGCCGATGCTAAGCTGCGCCCCTTCACACAAACCGAGCCTGGCATTTCCGGCCTTGAAACGCTGCTGCCGCTCAGCTTGCGTCTGGTGGATGAAGGCGTGCTCACGATGACTGAAGCGATCGCACGCCTGAGCTGGCACCCGGCGCGCATTCTCGGCGTGCAGGCTGGAAAACTCAGCGTCGGCATGCCCGCTGATGTCTGTGTTTTCGATCCTGAATCACACTGGGTGCCGGGTCGCCACACCCTGCGCAGCCGCGGACACAACACGCCTTTCCTCGGTTGGGAAATGAAAGGCGAAGTAACGCACACGCTGCTGGAAGGGCGAATCGTCTACGAACGTGATGAGGCGCCGGCATGAAGCATCGCGGCTCCATCCACGTCGAAGACACGGAAGTGCTCTCGCATGAAGCGCATGGCGATCTGCATGTGCTGCGTTTGCACGCGCCGAAGACTGCGGCAGCGGCGCGTCCCGGCAGTTTCGTGCATCTGAGTTGTGATGCTGCGCTACCGATGCGCCGGCCGTTTTCGATCATGCGCAGCGGACGTGATGCGGGCTGGATCGATATCCTCTATCGCGCGCTCGGCGAAGGCACGCGTTTGCTCACGCAGCGCAAGCCCGGTGAACGCTTGAGCATGATCGGCCCGATCGGGCAGCCTTTCGTCCCGCATGCTGAACGCTCCCGGCCGCTGTTGATCGGTGGTGGCGTTGGCATGCCACCGATGGTTTTTCTCGCTGATGAGCTGAGGAAAGACGCGCGCTATCGTCCGCTGGTGCTGATGGGATCAGAAGTGCCGTTTCCGTTTCGCGCGCGGCCATCGCAGATCGTCGTTCCCGGTATTCCGACGCAAGCCATCGCTGCGATGCCGCTGCTCGATGACTGGGGCATTCCCAGCCGTCTCTCCAGCTTGCAAGGTTATGCGGGATGCTTTGAGGGCTACGTCACCGATCTCGCGCGCGCATGGCTCGGCGCGCTATCTGCTGATGAACGCGCGCAGGTTGAAATATTCGCCTGCGGTCCGCATCCGATGCTCGCCGCCACCGCGCGCCTTGCAAGCAAATTCGGCTTGCCGTGTCAGGTTTCGCTGGAAGAATTCATGGCCTGCGCGGTGGGTGGCTGCGCGGGCTGCGCCGTGCGCATCAACACTCTTCAAGGGCCGGCGATGAAGCGCGTCTGCGTGGATGGCCCAGTGTTTGACGCTACTGTTGTTCAGTTCTGATCCTGCACGGCTATTTCGCTGGAAGTTTTAATCCGCTAAGGGACCGCTGAAAAATCTCCGTCATTGCGAGGCGAAGCCGAAGCAATCCATATGGGCGTCTGGATTGCCACGGGGCTAGCGCCCCTCGCAATGACAATGCGGTTTTTTTCATCGACCTCAGTCGAGGTGTTTGAGCTGCTGGATCAACTGCCCGACCATGCCTTGGGCGTCGCCGTAGAGCATGCGGGTGTTGTCGCGGTAGAAGAGGTGATTCTCGATGCCGGCGAAGCCGGTACCCGCGCCGCGCTTGATGACCAGCACGTTGTGGGCTTTGTCCACGTTGAGAATCGGCATGCCATAGATCGGGCTCGACGGATCGGTGCGCGCGACTGGATTGACGACGTCGTTGGCGCCGATGACGAGCGCGACATCGGTTGAAGCAAACGCTGCGTTGATCTCTTCAAGGTCGAACAGCCGATCGTAGGAGACACCCGCTTCGGCCAGCAGCACGTTCATGTGGCCAGGCATACGACCTGCGACCGGATGGATGGCGAACTTCACGTCCACACCATAGCTGGCGAGCAGATCCGTCAATTCGCGAATCTTGTGCTGCGCCTGCGCCACCGCCATGCCATAACCCGGCACGATGACGACCTTGGACGCGTAGCGCATCATCACCGCCGCGTCTTCGACTTCGATCGGCTTGAGCGCGCCCTGCACATCTTCAGCGCCACCCGCCACCGCCTTGCCGAAGCTGCTGAACAGCACGTTGCTGATCGGGCGATTCATCGCCTTGGCCATGAGCTGCGTGAGCATAGTGCCCGCCGCGCCGACGATGGTACCGGCGACGATCATGGCGGCGTTGCCGATCGCGAAGCCTTCGAAAGCAACCGCGAGACCGGTGAGCGCGTTGTAGAGCGAAATGACGACCGGCATGTCAGCGCCGCCGATCGGCAGCGTCATCATCACGCCATACGCCATCGCGGCGAGGAAGAACGCTGCGATGACCCAAGGGCTGGCATTACCACCAAACATGCTGACGCCAAGCAAAATGGCGAGCAGTAGCACGATCACGTTCAGCGCCTGCTGCGCCGGGAAAGTGATCGGGCGTCCACCGATCAGGCCCTGCAATTTGGCGAAAGCGATCATGCTGCCGGAGAACGCGATCGCGCCAATGAGACCGCCGAACACGGTGAGCACGGTCATGCCGGTGCTATGCGCATCACCGCGCAGCAACTCGACCGCCGCGATCGCCGCAGCGGCGCCGCCACCCATGCCGTTGTAGATGGCGACCATCTGCGGCATGTCGGTCATTGCTACCTTGCGACCACTGACCCAAGCCAGCCCGCCACCGATGAAGATGGCGATGAGCATGAGACCGATGTTGTGCATGCCCGGCCAGAGCAGGGTGATGACCACCGCGAGCCCCATGGCGATACCGGCCCAGCGAATGCCACTGCGCGCAGTCGCGGGCGCGCTCATGCGCTTGAGACCGACGACGAACAGGATGATGGTCAGGAAATAAACCGCCTGAATGAGATGTTCCACTGCTTAGGATTCCTTGACCGGCTGTTTCTTCTTTTCGAACATTTCCAGCATGCGCTCGGTAACGACATAGCCACCCGCCGCATTCGCCGCGCCAAGCAGCACACCGACGAAGCCAATGATCTGGCCCGCAAGTGTTTCGGCGTAACCGAGCGCGACCATGGCGCCCACCAGCACGATGCCATGGATGAAGTTCGAGCCCGACATCAACGGCGTGTGTAACACCACCGGCACGCGGCTGATGACCTCATACCCGGTGAACGCTGCCAGCGCGAAGATGAATAGCGCCGCCCAGATGCCTTCGATCATGCTTGTTTCCTCTCTCTCACAAAGGCTTAAGCCGTTCCCAACTGCTGTCGCACGGCTTCCGACGGATAGGCGCCTTCATGCGTGACCACCGAGCCGGACAGGATCTCATCGGCCCAGTCGAGATGCAGCGCCCCACCCTCACCGCGCATCAGCGCGAGGAAGTTGTAGACGTTTTTGGCATACATCACGCTCGCATGCGCCGAAAGCTGGCTCGGTACATTGAGCGGGCCATAGACGGTGACGCCGTTGATGTCGATGCGTTCACCAGGCTGCGTCAATTCGCAATTGCCACCTGACTCAGCGGCGAGGTCGACGATCACCGCCCCCGGCTTCATATCATGCACCATGGCGGCGGAGACCAGACGTGGCGCGGGGCGGCCAGGAATCTGCGCGGTGGTGATGACTACATCAGACTGGGCGATGCTCTTGCGCAGCAATGCCTGCTCGCGCTCTTTCTCTTCCGCGGTGAGTTCACGGGCATAGCCGCCTGCGGCTTCGGCATCGACTTCGACCGCGAGGAACTTCGCGCCGAGCGATTCGACCTGCTCGCGCGCGGCGCGGCGCACATCGTAGGCTTCAACTATCGCGCCGAGACGCCGAGCAGTAGCGATGGCCTGCAAACCTGCCACACCCGCGCCCAATATCAGCGCACGCGCCGGGCGAATCGTGCCGGCGGCTGTGGTCAGCATGGGGAAAAAGCTCGGGCTGAGTTCGGCTGCCATCAGCGCGGCGCGATAACCTGCGACCGTTGCCTGCGACGACAGTGCGTCCATGGCCTGCGCGCGCGAGATGCGCGGAATACGCTCCATCGCGAAGCTGGTCACGCCCGCATCACGCAAGCCAGCGATGACATCAGCATTGCGATGCACGTGGAGGAAAGAAATCAGCAGCTGCCCTTTGCGGTAGTTGGCGAGCTCTTCGCGCACCGGCGGCTGCACTCGCACCACGACATCAGCGCGCTGCAAACCACTGGTGTCGATGAGCTCTGCACCGGCCCGCTCGAAACTGGCATCAGGGAAATAACTGCCGGTGCCCGCGCCACGCTCGATCAGCACTTCATCGCCTTGCTTGACCATGCGAGCCACCGTCTCGGGCACCAGCGCCACGCGGCGCTCACCGGCCGCGCATTCCTTGGGAACTGCTATGCGCATGGTCGCTCCGGATTCGTTACGACAAGAATTAACGTCATGAAAGGATTCGTTTTTTTGTGAACGGACAGCGTGAAACGCGACATTTTACGCCGACTTGTGAGGCAAGCTCAACCAATATCTTGGGGAATAGCGCAGCCTTAGATGTCGTATTCAGTGACCAAGCGTGGTTGGGACACTTTTTCAAACCCTCAATAGATATGAGGCCTCTGCGAAACGGTGACCGGCAGCGCCCGTTACTCTATTTTCAGG
>JAITWN010000031.1 GCA_031285245.1 Chromatiales bacterium
CATCGAGTCGGGCGTAGAAGCGGCGGGTGATTCGGCAGGAACAGCAGTCTCAGCGGCTGCGATCAGGCCGTGGATATCGCGCAGCGGCCGAACCCAGGGTTTGACGCCACGAATCGCGCGCATCTTCGCGCTCTCGGCGGCAAGCACAGCTTCACTGCGATTGGGGAATACCCCCCAGGTCACCGCGTACAGAGGTTGGTCGCCAGCGCGGGCAAGGAATATCGCGGCCTGGTCCTGTAAACCATGCTCTTTGATGAAACCGAGCAGGCGGGCTTCGTTGCTCGCGAGCAATTGCAGCGTGAAGTGCTCACCCGGTTGCGACAGCAACCAGGCTTCGCGCCTCGTCTGTGCAGGCAGCGCGGATGCGCTGGAGGCCGGCGCCGCACTCACCGATGCGGCAACGCGAGACGGTACGACCGGCTTCAATTTTGGCTTCGACTCTGCTTTCACCACCGCCGCCACATTGTTAGCTTGCTGATTTTCAGCCACATTTTCCTTCACCTGTGCGACAGCACCCGCACGAGGGAGATCTGTTGCTGCTGGCTTATCGCCAGACTCTGCAGGCACAGAAAGTAGCGTGGGATCAGTGGCAGCGAGCGTCGACTCGGGCACCGGAATGACCGCAGGCACCGGCTCAGATGCAGATGCGGCAAGATTCTCATCGGCATCTACGTTCGCGGCTGCCTCGCTGTTTGCACCCTCGCCCAAATCCGCAGGCAGCTCCAGGGAATCAGCATCCGGGTCGATTGCTCTTGGATCCATCTCGCTCGCAGCCAACTCATCTGAAATAAGCTCATCTGGCGCAGGAACGGATGCCTCCTGCTCGACCTCTGTATCCGCAGGAGACGCGATGAATTCAAAGCGATCGGGGTAGAGATAGATGATGGCAAGCAGCGCGAGCACGAGCGCGCTGACGCCATAGCGCAACAACGTCCCGGCATCGCTTGCTGCTGGGGAAGTCGACGGCGATGCTTGCGCGCGCCGGGTACGTTCTTGTAGCAAATTGCGGGCGAAATCATTGATGCGCCCTGGCAAACCTCGCGATGCAGTGCGGATGAAACGAATGACGGCGGGCGTGAAGATTTCCACCTGTTCAGGACAGCCCGCGGCAGTCAATTTACAGAATATATAAGCGGCAGTGTCCGCCTCGGAAAGCGGCGCCAGCTCGAACGTGTGCGCGATGCGCGCTTGCAGCGGCTGAGCTTCTTCCAGCGCAAGCTTTTCGCGCAGCGCGTCAGTCTCGCCACAGAGCACGATACCGAGCAGCTTATCGCCCTCTTCACGCGGCTCAGTAAGATCCATAAACAGTACAAAGGCCGAGCGCGGCAACATGTGCGCATCGTCCATCACTAGGATCGGCTGCAAAGCGCCACGGCGCAGTGTCTGCAAATTACGGCGCAACCGCCGCACACGCTCGGAAAGTTCGAGCTCGACATCCGAGCGCACTGAAAATGCGCGCTCGAGCTCTTCGATCAGGGCAACATTATCGAACGCCGGCCCGCCACGCAGCGACAACACGCGCCAAGTTTCTGCGGCTTCCAGCGCAAAGCGACTGAGAAACAGCGACTTGCCCACGCCCTCAACGCCGGTGACCAATAGCAGATCGCTATAGGGCGCGAGATGTGCGAGCAATTTGAGCGCCTGTTCGCGCGCGACCTCGGGGAAATAGGCCGCTGCTTCGCAATACGTCTGGAAAGGATCGGATTGATTTACGCGCGGCTCGATGCGCGCGTCTGCTGCGGTCGCCATCTTAGCGCTATCGTCCACGCTTGAATTCATTCGGACAGATGATCTCCCTGGACAAAAACCACGCGATAACCGCGTTTCACCTGCTCATCGCGAGCGCGCATCATCGCGGTTTCAGCAGCTTCGCGCGAGTCATGGTGATCACGCACCACGCGACCGCTACCGCCTTGCGCGCCCCATTCCCGCACCAGCGACCAGCCACCGAGCAGATCCGCCTGCAGAATGAGGTGATAGAAACGAGGACGATCTTCGCCTGGAGATATTTGCAGATATATATGCATGCTGGCAACGCGCTGCCGACCACGAATAAAGCCGAGGCTGAACCGCCTTCAGGTCAGCCGAGCTGGATCAAACAGCCGCTCGTATTCCCCTATGGCATAACGGTCGGTCATCCCCGCGACGTAGTCTGCCACCACCCGCGCTCTAGCCGCAATATTTTGCACGTCACCGCTTACTTGCGCGATCTTGCGCTGATAGTCAGGCGGTAGCAGATGCGCATCCTTCATGAAGGCATCGAACAAATTGCCAACGACGCGATCGGCCTTGGCGGTCATACGGCGCACGCGATAATGCTGGTAAAGCTCCTCGCGCAGAAAGCGCTTGAGATCGAGCAGACGCGTGCGCATTCCGCCACTGAAACCGATCAACGGCGCGGGTGCTGAGCGCACCTCTTCGATGCTGCGCGGTGCGGCGGTGGCGATGGCTGCGCGGCTGGTTTCGACCAAGTCTGTGACCTGTGCATTGATCATGCGACGCACGACCTCATGCAGCAAACGCCGCTGGGCAAGCGCCGGGTATGCCGCCATGACCTCGCGGTATTGCTCGGCAAACAGCGCGACTTCGTTCAACTGCTCAACAGTGATGAGACCAGAGCGTAATCCATCATCAACGTCATGGTTGTTATAGGCGATCTCATCGGCAAGGTTGGCAAGCTGAGCCTCTAGACCCGGCTGGCGCTTGTGCAGAAAACGCTCGCCGAGCTCACCGAGCGCGCCGGCATGAGCCATGGAGCAGTGCTTGAGGATGCCTTCGCGAGTCTCGTAGGTGAGATTGAGGCCATCGAACTCGGCATAACGTTCTTCGAGCTCATCGACCACGCGCAGTGACTGAAGATTGTGCTCGAAACCGCCATAGTCCTTCATGCAGCGATTGAGCGCATCCTGGCCGGCGTGACCGAAGGGCGTGTGACCGAGATCATGGGCAAGGGCGATCGCTTCGATGAGGTCTTCATTCAGCCCAAGCGCACGCGCTGCCGAGCGGGCGATCTGCGCCACTTCGACTGAATGGGTGAGGCGGGTACGAAACATATCGCCTTCGTGATTGACGAAGACTTGCGTCTTGTATTCAAGGCGCCGGAACGCGCCGCTGTGCACGATGCGATCGCGATCACGCTGATATTCACTACGATACAGCGGCGAAGACTCTGCGTGACGGCGACCGCGGGACACCTCAGTAGATGCGGCATAAGGCATGAGCACACCGGCTGGCACTACGCCACGCTCCGATGCGGCGTTCATGCCGACGCTCGGCAGGCAGCGATGCTTTGCCGCAGGATCTTGTGATCGAAATCAGCGGTGACCAGCGCGCGGCCAATGCCATCCAGCAGCACCAGACGCAAGCGGCCCGCCTCGACTTTCTTGTCGACCGCCATCAGCTTGATGAAACGTTCGACATCGAGCGCTGCTGGCAACTCCACAGGAAGCCCGGCGCGCGCGATAAGCGCACGCGCGCGATCGCAATCATTTTGCGTCATGCGCCCGAGACGCACGGACAGATCCGCCGCAGCGCACATGCCGGCTGCGACCGCCTCGCCATGCAGCCATTCGCCATAGCCAAGGCCGGTCTCGATGGCATGACCGAAGGTGTGGCCAAGATTGAGTAGCGCGCGCACACCGCCTTCGTGCTCATCAGCGGCGACGACCTCGGCCTTATTGCGACACGAGCGCTCGATGATGTGAACCAGCGCATCGGTGCGACGCGCGAGCACGGCATCCATATTCGCTTCGAGCCAGACGAAGAATTCATCATCGCGGATCAAACCATATTTGATGACTTCGGCAACACCAGCGCGCAGCTCGCGACCAGGCAAGGTATCAAGCACGCTAGTATCAGCGAGCACCATGCGCGGCTGATGGAACGCACCGATCATGTTTTTGCCGAGCGGATGATTGATACCGGTCTTGCCACCCACCGAAGAATCGACCTGCGCCAGCAGCGTGGTCGGAATCTGCACGAATGCTACGCCGCGCTGATAACACGCCGCGGCAAAACCCGCCATATCACCGATCACACCACCACCGAGCGCTACGACAGTCGTGCGACGATCATGACGATGCGCGAGCAAGGCATCGAAGATCTGCATCAGCGTACCCATGTCTTTGTATTGCTCGCCATCGGGCAGCACCACGGTTTCGCATTGAAAGCCGGCAAAAGCGGCGCGCGCGCGCTCCAGATAAAGCGGCGCAACCGTCGTGTTGGTCACCAGCATGACATGACGACCGGCGATCGATGCAGCAAGCAGATCAGCGCGATCGAGCAACCCTGGGCCAATATGGATGGGATAACTGCGTTCGCCCAGCGAAACGGCGAGGGTGTGCATCATGAGTGAGGATGGCCTGAAAGAAAGAGAAAGGTCGCAATCGAGATCATGATTGCGCGCTGCATGCTGGCGTTGATGCTGAATTTGACTTGGCCGCCTCGCGCAAATATTTGACGATGAGCGTAGTAGCGCTGTTCACGCCGCGCCGCTCGGTATCGACGATCAGATCGGCGATTTCGCGATACAGCGGTTCACGATCATGTAAAATCTGCGCGATACGCGCGCGTGGATCCTGCGTGCGCAGCAAGGGACGATTCTGGCTTTTTCTGGTGCGAGTATAGATGCGATCAGCAGAAGCGCTGAGATACACCACCACACCGCTACGCGCCAAGTCCGCGCGACTGTCGGGATCGAGCACCGCTCCGCCGCCGGTTGCCACCACCTGACTGCGCCGCTGGCAGAGATCCTCGATCACCGCGCGTTCCCGCCGCCTGAAACCGGCTTCGCCCTCGATATCAAAAATCCACGGGATATCCGCACCGGTGCGGCGCTCGATCTCCTGGTCGCTGTCCACGAACTCAAGCCCCAAAACCTGCGCGAGCTGCCGCCCTACCGTGGTCTTGCCAGCACCCATGGGACCGATGAGAAAAACATTGTCCAGCGGCTTATGCATGGGGCTAATGTTAGGCAGAGAAGCCGAGGCACACAATAGAGAATGGACTGATAGTCGAGCGGAAAAAGAAAAAGCCCGGACGGTGTGAGAACCGTCTGGGCTTTGTTTATAGCATTTCAGGGGGGCAAAGCCAGCGACTCCATACCGGCGATCAACGCCGCCGCAGTCAAGTCGCCCTCCTCATTTATCGCGGCCCGGCATCCTCGCAAGGCCCTATCGCATTATTCCCCCAGAGCCCCATCAACGCACGGTCAGCGTATCTTTGATAATCTTCGGCGTTACGAAGATGAGCAGCTCGTTCTTGCTATCGACTTTGTTGCTATCACGAAACAGCACACCGAGCAGCGGGATGTCGCCGAGCAGCGGCACCTTGCTGACGCCTTCTCTGCGCTCCTGCTCATAGATACCGCCAAGCACTACAGTCTCGCCGTTGCTGACCAGCACCTGGGTCTGAACCTGGCGCGTATTGACGCTCGGCACGTTCTGGTACACGGCACCGACGCTGTCCTTGCTCACCGTGAGATCA
>JAITWN010000042.1 GCA_031285245.1 Chromatiales bacterium
GGGGTAGAGATTCCTGTCGCACCCATCCTGGTTGAAACTCTATCGGCGCTGCAACGCGACGAAACGATGGTCGAGCGTAGCGGCGAGCTCATCAGTGCTGGCTTACGCCACTACGTTCATGGGCGTTTTGGCGCAGTATCTCAGGGACAGCAGGGCGCGGGGATCAGTCGGCTCGATGATGAGACGATTGATGTCATCAGCATGATCTTCGATTACATCCTCGATGATCGTGCGTTGCCCGATTTTATGAAGGCCATGATCGGCCGACTTCAGATTCCTGTGCTCAAAGTCGCGCTCATCGACCGTGAGTTCTTCAGCAAGAAATCGCATCCTGCACGCCAGTTACTCAATGCTCTGGCACAGGCCGGTACAGGCTGGAGGGATGAGAGCGACGCTGCCAAGGATCGGCTATATGCGTGCATGGAATCGGTCATCCGCCGCATTATCGAAGAATTCGAAAGCGATATCACGATTTTTGAAAAGCTGCTGGTGGAATTTCGCGCTTTCCTTGATGAGGAAGCCAAACACTTCAGCGAAGCGCAGGAAGAACTGCTGCAATTGGCGCGGCAGACCGAGCACAAAGACCGCTTACAGGCACGCGCGCTGGCTGAGCTTGGCATCCGCATGAAGGGTAGGGAGCTGCCGGAAGATGTCCGCGCTTTTATCCTGGGGCCCTGGCGTCAATATCTGCTGGCTCTGGCGCTCGATAACGGCGAGGACGCGATGCGTCCCGCGCTACAGGTAGCGGATGATCTGCTGTGGAGTCTTGAGCCTAAAATCACTGCTGAGCAGCGCCAGCGCCTGACCACCATGCTACCGCCGATGCTGATCGCGTTGCAGCAGGGTATGGCCCGGGTCGAATGCGCCAAAGAAGAGTGTGATCAACTGATCCGTGCGCTCGAAGGCTACCACTTTGCCAGCATTAAAGCGGGCATCAAGCTTGGCGCCAAGAGTGCTCAGCGCAGTGATGGCGAGAGCAATGCGGCGGTTGCTACGGCGAAGAAAGCGCCCGCAGGAAATGGGCCGACTGGGGATGAAGTGCTGGACGAGATAGATCGCGAATTAGCTGAGCTTTCAGATATGAACTGGGATTTGATGACCAGCTTCGATGATGTTATTGAATTGAAATCCCTGGAAGGAGACGGCTCTTTCGAACGCATGATTGCAGAAATGGGGCTTGATGAAGCAACGCGCGATGATGGCCCCAGGGTGGAAGATGAGTACACCGAGATGACGCGTAATCTTGAGGCCGGTTGCTGGGTGGAGCTGCAAGATGCAGATTCCCAGCCCATGCGTGTGCGGCTGGCATGGCGCGGTGATGAGCGCGTTGCTTATTCCTTCGTGAATCGTCAATACAAGGTGGTTGCGGAACGTCCGTTGTACGTGTTTGCCGAGGAACTGCGCACGGGGCGCGCTACGGTAGTGGAAAACGTTGCGATGTTTGACCGCGCGCTTGATGGTGTGATTTCCGGCATCATGAAACTGACGGGGGCCGGTGCCGCTTGAGCGGTCGTTGTTCCCAGCTGCATCTGCTGGATGGCTCCCACCCGCTACGCGATGCTGTGCCCGATGGTTATGTCGACTATCCCGCGAGACGCCGCCGCGGCGCGCGCGTTGCGCTCTTTAATTTCGATCTCGCGCGCGAAGCAAACATTCTTCCCCCGGATCATCCTGATGTTTTAGATCGGCAGCTGCGCGACGAGATCATTGCCGCCTTCAGTTTGCAGATTGTCAACGAATACGACGAGCAACATAACCCTGGAGCGATGCGGCGCGCTGGGCCGCGGCGCTTCATGGCGACGCGCTATCTACAGATCCAACATCCTGACCGTAA
Source organism: Chromatiales bacterium (assembly GCA_031285245.1). GTDB lineage: Bacteria > Pseudomonadota > Gammaproteobacteria > SZUA-140 > SZUA-140 > JAITWN01. The sequence goes on from JAITWN010000042.1 coordinate 1,835, forward strand.
GGGGCGCACCTCGGGTGATGGGCGCAGTATCTGGAACGGTGTGCTGAGCGGGCAGGCAGGAGCCTGGGACATATCGAGCTGCGGCACGGGCGCTACTCGCCTCAGTCCTGCCACCGCTATCCATGGGAAATTCTTTCGTACCGGCGATTCTGCTGCGTCATACGGCTGCGGTAGAGCGCAGCTATGGGATGCACTCTGTGCGGCGCTGATGAGCGAAGTGTTGCACGGTCACGGTGTTCGTACTGAACGCACTCTCGCCATCCTCGATTATGGTGATGGCAGTTGTGTGGCAGTGCGCGCTTATCCCAATCTGATGCGTCCCGCACATCTCTTTCATTGGCTCAAGCAGGGCGATTTATCACGCCTACGGGCGGCGGTTGATTATTACATTGCACGCGAAACCGCAGATGGCCGTTTGCCACATTTGATCGATGCCAATGCACGTTATCAATATTTGCTAGACCGTGTTGCTGATGACTTCGCGCGCGCGGCGGCGCAGTTCGAGAGCGAATATATCTTCTGCTGGCTGGAGTGGGATGGCGATAATGTGCTGCTCGACGGTGGCATTATCGATTACGGCTCGGTGCGTCAGTTCGGACTCTATCATCGTGAATACCGCTACGATGACGTGGAGCGGATGTCTACCACCATTGCCGAGCAACGCCTGAAAGCGCGCTACATCGTGCAGACGATGGCTCAACTCGTTGACTATCTCATTCATGGATACAAACAGAATATCCAGTGCTTTCGAAACGCACCGGCGCTTGCTCGCTTCGATCAGCATTTTCTGCAATCAAAGCATCGCCTTCTGGCGGAGCGCATAGGCTTTGATCCAGAGCAGTGCGGCGCACTGTGTAAAGATCACATCTTCCAGAATCATCTCGCCGCTTTCGCGTCCATCTACTGGCATTTCGAGCGCACACAATCGCTTGTCGGACCGTATCGTGTCGCCGATGGCATCACTCGTGATGCGATATTTTGCATGCGTGACCTTTTGCGCGAGTTGCCGCAGCATTATCTCGAGCTCGGCGTGAACAATGATTGGGTATTGCCCGCTGAGGATTTTCTTGAACTCATGCGTTCGCGTTATGCCTGTGAACGTGACCTGCGTATATATCCGGCGCGCCGAAGCCGCATTCGCCGTTTTCAGCAGCATTACGGCGGGATGATTCGGCGCGCGGCTGAGCTACAAGGCAATGGCCAAAGGAGTTATGAGGAGAGCGGGGTGGCGATGCTGCGCAAGGTCGCGCGGCGCTCGGCCGTACTCAATCGTTACGAGCGCATCACAGGCGACGGTGTGCTGCGTGCGGCAAAAAAACTGATCGACAGCAGTAATGCGGTAAAGGAAAAAGAATTGTATGCGGTGTTTCGTGGTTTCGTGGAAACTTATCAGCCTCATTTAGTTGCTGCGGCGAGCATGCGTACGGCGTCAGTCAGTCGCGTTTGCGATGCAATGCTGGCGATAGCTAGGCAGCATTGCGAGGGGTTGTGAGTGTGCGGTGCTTGGGCTTTTTTGACTCGTTCCAAGACTTTCTTTGCCGCTCGTCGGCGATTGTCGAAGGTGGGCGAAAAGTGATATGGTGTCCGGCTTCTACCGCTAGGAAAACCATAGCAATTTTTATGGGGTAACAGCAGCGTTCCTGCCCGTCACCACTGCGGTCCCAAGTCCAGTAACGCTTAAGGAGATGTGCGATGGGGGATGAAAAAGACGTCCTCGTGGTAGCTTCCAAAATCAAGAATTACATTCGTGGCAAATCTGAGATGAATGTTTCGGCGGCTGTCTTCGACGTGCTGTCGGATCGTATCCGCGAGCTTTGCGACCGTGCTGTCGAAAATGCGCTTCGCGACGGACGCAAGACCGTCAAAGACCGCGATATCGTTTGATCCGCACGGGTGACGGGGAAGCTGAGACTCTCGCTTCGACCGATCGCCGCGGTTTAATCCGATGTCGTCCATCATCGCGGGGCAGGGGCCAGTGTTCGAAAAAAAGCGCAGCTATTCCAAAGAGGACTTGATCGAATGCGGCCATGGTCGTTTGTTTGGTCCGGGCAATGCACAGTTGCCATTGCCGCCCATGCTGATGTTCGATCGTATTGTGTCCATCAATGAAAATGGTGGTGAATATGGGAAGGGGTCGATCGTTGCAGAGCTCGACATCGATCCCGAGCTGTGGTTCTTCAAATGTCATTTTGAAGGTGACCCGGTTATGCCGGGCTGCCTTGGTTTGGACGCCATGTGGCAGCTCATCGGTTTCTTTCTAGGTTGGTACGGTGGCTTGGGGCGAGGGCGTGCACTTGGTGCCGGAGAGATCCGATTTTCGGGCCAGGTGACTCCTGATCGGCGGCTCGTAACCTATCGGATCAATTTCAAGCGGGTCATCACGCGCAGACTGGTAATGGGAATTGCTGACGCATCGCTTGATGCTGACGGTGAGATCATCTATCAGGCGAAAGATCTGCGCGTGGGTCTTTTTACTTCGGTGATCAGTGGTGAGGATCAGTAGTCATGCGGCGGGTAGTTATCACAGGGCTTGGCATCGTATCGAACATCGGCACCAGTGCCGCCGAGGTGGATGCCTCGTTGCGCGCGGGTCGCTCCGGTATTCGTTACAGTGAAAAATTCGCTGAACTCGGATTGCGTTCGCGTGTGCATGGACCGATCGATGTCGATCTTGCCGCGAATATCGATCGCCGCTTGCTGCGTTTCATGGGCGATGCGGCGGCGTTTTGCTATCTGTCGACCCGTCAGGCGATCGAAGATGCCGGATTGACTCCGGAAGAAGTTTCGCATCCGCGCACAGGCGTCGTACTTGGCTCGGGCGGCGCTTCAAACAGCAATTTCCTCCAGGCTGCCGATGCACTGCGCAGTCGGGGTATCAAAGGCGTTGGTCCCTACATGGTGACGCGCACCATGGGTAGCACCACGTCGGCGAATATTGCCACTGCCTTCAAAATCAAAGGCGTCAATTACTCGATCAGTTCGGCCTGCTCGACCAGCGCGCATTGCATCGGTCATGCCTGTGAACTCGTGCAGTTCGGCAAACAAGACATCGTGCTGGCCGGTGGTGGTGAAGAGGTGGATTGGACTATGGCCATGTTGTTTGACGGCATGGGGGCCTTGTCCTCGAAGTACAACGATACGCCCGAGCGCGCTTCGCGCCCCTATGATCTCAACCGCGATGGTTTTGTCATCGCAGGCGGTGCCGGAGTGGTGGTGGTGGAATCGCTCGAACATGCGCAGGCGCGCGGTGCCCGCATTTATGCGGAAATCACTGGCTATGGTGCAACCTCTGATGGTGCGGACATGGTGGCGCCCTCCGGCGAAGGTGCGGTGCGCTGCATGCAGCAGGCGCTGTCGACGGTCGAAGGCCCGATCGATTACATCAATGCCCATGGCACCGCTACGCAGGCCGGAGACATCAAGGAGCTCGAAGCGGTGCGTACCGTCTTCGGCGATCGTTTCCCACCTATTTCTTCCACGAAATCATTGACCGGCCATGCACTCGGCGCGGCAGGTGTCAACGAAGCGATCTACAGCCTGTTGATGATGAAGGGTAACTACATCGCGGCTTCGGCCAATATCGAGAATCTCGATCCGGGTGCTGAAGGCGCGCCGATCGTGCGCACGCTGCGTGAGAATGTTTCTTTGCGTCAGGTAATGAGCAATAGCTTTGGCTTCGGTGGCACCAACGCGACATTGGTATTCAGCCGCCTGAGCTGATCGTCCCTTCTTTGCCGTCTTCTTCCTTCATGGCCGCGTAAGCGGCCATGGTTTTTGCCTTCCGGCGCGTCTGCCCGTCTGCTCTATTCTTCCAGTATCATGAAGCGCGAACGTCGCTGCCGACTTTAATCTGTGCCGGCTACGATCAAATAAGACGAGGGGGTGCGTGATGGCGTGTGGAGAGCGAGGCGGACGTACTTTGCTCGGCGGCAGGCCGGCAAATCTTTTCAGATTGAAATCCGGGCTGAGCCTGGCTCTGGCTGCGATACTTGCGGGATGTGCCTACCACAACGCGGCGGAGGTTAGGACGCCCGTCGCGGATTCCTCATCGCTCGCTGCGGCGCAGCTATCCCAGGGTGCAGCGGCGAGTGATGCTGCTGTCATGGCGGCGAATGCGGATCTGGTTCTGGCGGCGCGTTACGGACAGCTTGCCAGAGTGCGTCAGCTGCTTGATCAGGGGGTCGACATCAATACCCGCGATGCGCTTGGGCGTACGGCGCTGATCGTTGCCGCGGCTGAGTCGGACACCGATGTGGTATCACTGTTGCTTGAGCGTGGCGCTGATATAGCTCTGCGTGATAACGATGGCAGCGATGCGCTCACCGCTGCTGTCATCAAGGGGCGGTCGCAGAATGTCATTCGGCTGCTTGATGCAGGCGCTGCACTGGAGGCACGTGGACCGCAGGGAGAAACTGCGCTCATGGCAGCAATCCGTGCTGGCGAATCAACAATAGTCAATCTGCTCTTGTTACGCGGCGCTGACCCTGGAACTCAGAGTCAGGAGGAATTCGTGAGCGCCGGCAACTTAGCGTATACACCACTCATGTACACCGCACGTTACGGGCGAGGTAGTGATGGCTTGCTCATGATGAGGCAACTGGTGCGCTATGGAGCCAATTCTCATCTGTATCGTCCAAATGGCGAGACCGCGCTCACGCTAGCGCAGCGCTACGGACAAGAGGAAATGGTGGAGGATCTACGCGCGCTCGGGGTGCGCGATGAAAGCCCTTACGCCAAACTCGATGTGGGTGGCCAATTGTTGCAGGCGGTCCGGCTTGATGATTTCAACAAGGCACAGGAATTGATCGCTGCTGGTGCATCAGTCAATTACCGTGATGCGCTTACCGGCATGACGCCGCTGGCGGGTGTTGCCTGGTATGGTCGCGATGACATGCTTGATCTTATGCTTGGCAACGGTGCGCGCGTTAATGATGTGCCTTGGGGGCAGCGAGAAGAGCGCATCGCAGTATCAAGTGTGCCGGTTGCGCAGCGCGATCTGATGCGAGCGATGGCGCGCGGTGATACCGCTTTGATCAGCGCTATCCGGCGTTCCGATGAGGCGATGGTGAAGCGTTTGCTGGATGCGGGCGCCGGCTTGATGGTGCCGAATCGGGAAGGAGATACGCCTGCGCTCGTTGCGGTTCGTATTGGCCAACCTCGCTTACTTGAGCTATTGCTCGATCGCGGTCTTGATCCTGATGTGACCTCGTTCCCGATGCGTGTCGATTATCTGCTGACGCGTTTTTCAGGCGGAAAGCATCTGATGCCGCTGCTGGTCGAGGCTGCAGCCGAGGGCAATGAGGAGATGGTGGCGCTGCTGCTGCGCGCTGGTGCCGCGTCGAGTATCCGCGATGATTCTGGACGTACTGCGCTGCATGCGGCGGCGGCGGGCGGATATGTCGGGCTCACGCGTTTGTTGCTGGCAAATGGGGCGCGACCCGAAGTATTGAGCGCGGATGGCGAGAGCGCGCTTGATATAGCGCGCCGCCTCGGTAAAGAGGATGTTGCTGCACTGCTGTCGGGTCAGTCTGGGTGAGATGTTTCCGAGCTCAGCGCATGCCGGTGATGCAAACGGCTTCGTTCCAGAAGCGCACGCGGCCATCTGGCAACGCATAGCGTCCAGCGGCATCATGCAGCGCCTCCCAGAAGTGCGCGCGCTGTGGCGCTGATTGCTGAGCTAGCAGCGCCGCCAGCTGAGCATTCAGATCCTGCGATAGTTCGATATACGCGGCGCTTGATGAAGCTTCGAAAGGTACGGTCAGGTATTCCATGAATACCTGATGAAAACCCGCTGCGCTGAAGCTGCGCAGCAAGGCAGCGCTGTCGGCGAAGCGAAACGGGCCCGGGCCGCCGGCGCGCATGCGCAGCGTGCCAAACAGTTCACTTGCGACATCAAATGGCAGATTGATCGAAGGCACGCGTTCGGGGGCTGACCACACCGCGGCGGCAAAGCGTCGCCCGGGTTCAAGTGCTTCCAATATGCGCACTAGCGTATCTGCTGGATCAGGGAGAAACATCAATCCCCAGCGACACAGCACCGCATCGAATCGTCCGCTCACATTGCCAAGCTCGCTGGCGTCGCTGCAGATGAAGTCGATATTGTGCAGATCGAGGGTGTGGGCTTGCCGCTTCGCTAGCTCCAACATCCCCGCTGTATGATCGATGGCGACCACTTTGCCGGTCGGCCCAACGCGCTCAGCTGCGGTCAGTGCGGGTTGTCCTATGCCGCAAGCGAGATCGAGTACCCGCCAACCTGGACGGATTTCAACCATTTCCAGCAGGCGATCCGTGACGGTCGCGGTGCCGGATTCCATCGTTTCCCGCCACTTTTCCCAGCCATGAGCGACTCCCTCCCAGTCTCCTCCCATGGCGTTGCTGGCCATGGTGTCGTTGGTTGCAATATCTGCAGGATTGGCTAATCCGCTCTCATTTTTGTGTTGATTCATGATTGGGATGCTCAAGCTTTACGGTTAGCTGACGATGACTCTCTACCGCCATCGGCTGCAAGGGCAGCGTATCAAGGTTATCTTGCTGCTGTTAATCCGGGTAAATAATTATGATTCCTCAAAAGTGGGCTGAAGAACAGATTGTTATCAGCGTAGATGATCTGATCAAAGGCTCGCTGCGTTTGATCAGTCCTCCACAGATTCTGCTCAAACTGAACCGGATACTTGATGATCCGCGTTGTTCAGCCGCCATGCTGGCGCGAATCGTTGCCACCGATCCAGGGCTTACCGCGCGTCTTCTGCGGCTTGCCAATAGTCCTTTTTACGGCTTTCCATCACGCATTGACAGCATCGAGCGCGCGCTGACGGTGATCGGTATGAATGCGCTGCGTAATCTCGTGTTAGCGACCTCCGTGCCTGAAACTTTTGGCCGTTTGCCGCTTGGGCCCATGGAGGACTTCTGGCATCACAGTGTGTATTGCGGCTTGCTGTCTCGCGCGCTCGCTGAGCACTGCCGTTTGAGTGATCCGGAAACGCTGTTTGTAGCAGGGCTGCTGCATGATGTGGGGCAGCTCATCATGTTTGCCAAGCTTCCGGAAATGGCTCGCGAAGCGTACGCACGTGCGGATGATGCAGGACTGCCTCTCGATGCGCTAGAGCGCGCGATCATCGGCATTGACCATGCGCAGGTTGGTGGCGAACTGTTGCGGAGGTGGAATCTGCCCATGAGTCTGTGGGAACCGGTCGCTTGTCATCACCGGCCGCTGGAGGCTAGTCAGACCCGAATTGCTGCTGCCATCATTCATGTAGCGGATATTCTTGCTCATGAATTACCGCTGATTTCCGGCGAGGAGGAAGCCGCTCTGATTGAATTGCATGCCCATCTCATGGAGCAGATACCGTCAGCGCTGCTTGATCCTTTGCGGCTCGACCTAGCTTGCCTCGGCCGCTTGCGCGGCGAGCTGTCGCGTCAGGAAGACAATTTGGTCGACATCCTTTTGCAGTCTCATTAGAACCATGGGCATTGAATCAGAGAATCTCTGAGCCTTCATTGAGCGTTTCCAGCATTTTTCTCTCCATTCATTCTCGCTAAGCTTTCCCTACCGTCGCGTGGACGACGCCGGGCGGGCCCCCTGCAAGGGATTGCCTATAGGCCAGGATGGCCTCTATCAAGCGCGCTGCGGCGCGTTCACGCAACGGACCTGTCAACTGAGCCATATCAACGAAGGAAGGTGCTAAGCTCAAGGCGCTCAAAGTTTCGGACATTCACTGTACGACAACAGGAGGCGTCAAATGAGCGAGCATGTGTACAAAACCATTGAACTGACCGGTTCATCTCCAAACGGCGTAGAGGCTGCTATCCAGGGTGCGGTTGCGCGAGCCGCCAAGACGATGCGCAATATGCGCTGGTTCGAGGTGACGAGCGTTCGTGGTCATATCGAAGACGGAAAGATTTCGCATTACCAGGTCACTATGAAAATCGGGTTTACGCTGGAGAATTGATCAGCCGAGTGATCAGCGTTGATCGCTTTTTAGCGGATCTCTCGTTTCGGCATCCCCGCATTTCAGCATCGCCAGGGCAAGGGCAGCGGGGCTCATGGGCAGATACCTGGCTCTGAGCTCGCTGCCCGGATTCTGAGGCCTCTGCGAAACTGAGTTCAACACAAACCCCTGAGGGTCGTTGTCGGGATGTTGTCTGAGGAGGCCGTACGCCGCCAGAGAAGGCGGCGCTCGAGTGGCCAGGATGGCGAAGAGCGTATCTCGTCAGGCGACACCCGACAGCGACTTTTAGCTACTGATCTGCCAGCACACAGTCGTTTCGCAGAGGCCTCGGATTCTGGTCTGAAGTAGCAGCGCCAAAGAGGGTAATCAGTACGTAAGAGCTAGCTTTCAGTGTACAGTGCGTCAGTTTTGGCGGCCATCACGAAGTCATTGCGATGCAGCCCCTTGATCTTGTGTGACCACCAGGTGACGGTGACCTCTCCCCAGCGTGTCAGCAGATCCGGATGGTGCCCTTCCTGCTCGGCGATGGCGCCGACGCGATTGGTGAAATCGAGCGCGCTGACGAAATCTCGGAAGTGATAGCTACGTTCGAGTTGGCGAATGTCATCGTGTTTTACAATGCGCCACTCGGGGATTTCGCGCGCATAGTTTCTCTCTTCCTCGGGCGTTGCGCGCGGGGCATCGGCTTGACACGCTTCGCAGCGCTGGGTTGCCAGTTTTTTCATCTGTGGTCTCCTAGTTTGCTGTCATCGGCTGCGGCGCCAGCGCAATGAGGGGAATCAAAAAAACGCTGCCTGCAGTTCTTGTGGTCATCCATGCGCTCGTACCGCCAGCACGTCGCAGACAGCGTCATTGAGTACCGCGCTTGCGGTCGAGCCAAGCAGGCGACGCAAACCGTGCCGGCCGTGTGAGCCGATGACGATGAGGTCAACGGCGCGCTGGTCTGCGGCGGCAACGATCTCCTGGCGCGGGGTGCCGAATCGCACTAGTCGGTCAACTTCGGGGCCGAAGTGGTGACGCTCGGCATGGTGCTTGAGAATACGGGCACCGTTATCCATTAGCATCTGCTCGTCGATGAGCACGGTCGGAGCAGGGGTGAAATCATCCCCGAAGCCGAGCGGAGGGAGGTAGTCGACTACGTGTATGAGGGTGAGGTGAGCGCCTCTTGCAAGCTCGTTAGCGCGCTTGATGACGTGGTCGGTGATATCGGAGAAATCGACGGCGATGAGAATGTGCTTGTACATTGCGTCTGCTCCTCGCCCGGTGCCCGGGCTGTTTTCAAACCCGATTGATGGTTCATCATAGCAGAGCTCGCATAATGCGAAATGCAATGACGATAAAGGCTATAGAAAACTGGCGTGGATTCTGCATAATGCAAGGCGTGAGCGGTTTATGCTCCGCTTGGTATACAGCAATACACAAGATATGGAGAAGGTGTCATGGCAGAAGTAATGGAAGATCGCCGCGCCGGTTCGCGCAAAATGATTCAGGAACTGCTCAGTGTGCGCGATCGTCTGCTGGCTTTGTATCGAGATCTTGCCGCGCAGCAGCCGTTTAGCGCGAAAGCGTCGGTAGATCTATTGGAACAGTTTTGCCAGGCGTTGATCGATTACACCGCCGATGCCCATTTCCGTCTTTACCGTTATGTCGATGAGAAGCGCGAAAGGCGCCGTGCGGTGCTGGAAATCGCCGAGAGCGTCTATGCCGGCGTACTCACGACTACCGATGAAATTCTGAAATTCAACGATAGGTATGATTTTTCCCAAGGCCGCAAATCGCTCAATCTGACGACGCTTGATCACGATCTTTCCAGGCTGGGCGAATGCCTGGCTGATCGTATCGAGCTCGAAGATCAGATCATTCGCGTGCTCGCTGCTGAAGCAGCGCAGCGCGAACGCTGGTCAGGGAGTGCTTGACATCTAAGGCTTGCAGCCCAATCTCCATCCCATGTGCGACGGAAAATCGACAATTTTCCCGGCTCAGTATGGTAAGCGTCAGAGATAGCCGGATCGGCATCACCAGTAAAGACAGCCTGAGTGTCGATGGCTGGCTGGAAGGAATCGGCCGCTCTTATTCTGTTCAGGAAATGCAGGTCATCCGCAGCGCCTGCGATCTTGCCTTGAAGGCGCATGCTGCGCAGCAGCGCGCCTCCGGCGAACCTTATTTTCAGCATGTCCTCGCAGTCGCGAACATCCTCGCTGAATTGCATCTAGATTACGAAACCCTGGCGGCAGCCATACTCCACGACATCGCCGAGGATACTGGCGTCTCCCAGGACGAACTCCGGCAGCAATTCGGTATAGAGATCTCGCGCCTGGTCGATGGCGTGACCAAGATGAAGCTTATCCGCAGCTACAAGAGTTTGCCGGAGCGAGATAAGCAGGAGCGGGTGCAGGCGGAAAATCTGCGTAAGATGCTGCTCGCTATGGCTGAGGACGTGCGTGTGGTGTTGATCAAGCTCGCTGACCGCACGCACAACATGCGTACCTTGAGCGCATTACCCCCTGATAAACGGCAGCGGATCGCCCGCGAAACGCTCGATATCTACGCGCCGCTTGCCAACCGACTCGGCATCTGGCAACTCAAGTGGGAGCTGGAAGATCTGTCGCTGCGCTACCTTGATCCCGACGCCTATTCAAGTATTGCGCGCTTGCTCGACGATCGCCGCGTCGATCGCGATCGCCAGGTGGAGGAGTTCATCGCGTTGCTGCGTTCGGCACTCGAGCGCGCTGGCGTACATGCCACGCTCAGCGGACGTTCGAAGCACATCTATAGCATTTGGAAAAAGATGGAGCGCAAGAATCTCGCCTATCACGAGATTTACGATGTGCGTGGCGTGCGCGTGCTGGTCGATGATGTGCAGGATTGCTATAAGGCGCTCGGCGCCATTCATGGAACGTGGCAGTATGTTGCCGGTGAATTCGATGACTACATCGCTACGCCGAAGCAGAACGGCTATCGATCGATTCATACTGCTGTCATCGGGCCGCAAGGACGCGCTTTCGAAGTTCAGATTCGCACTCACGCCATGCATGAGTTCAATGAAATAGGCGTTGCCGCGCACTGGCGCTACAAAGAAGGCGGCAAGGGCGATGATGCGCTCAATCGCAAAGTAGCGTGGCTGCGCCAGTTGCTCGAATGGAAAGATGAGATTGCCGATGCTGGCGAGTTCGTCGATCGTTTCCGCAACGAAGTATTCGAAGATCGCATCTACGTGTTTACACCTAAGGGCAAGGTCATCGATCTGACTCATGGCGCGACACCGCTCGATTTTGCTTATCACGTGCACACCGAGATCGGGCATCGTTGCCGTGGTGCCAAGGTCAATGGCCGCATGGTGCCGCTCACTTACGAGTTGCAGACCGGACAGCAGATTGAAATCCTCACCGTCAAAGAAGGCGGCCCGAGTCGCGATTGGCTCAATCCGCATCTGGGTTATCTGCGTACCACGCGCGCGCGGGGCAAGGCGCAACACTGGTTCCGTCAGCAGGATCGCGACAAAACCATTATTTCCGGGCGTGCGGTGCTCGAGCGCGAACTCAAGCGGCTGGGTCTATCGAACCTCAGCTACGAAAGATTGGCCAGTGATCTTGGTTACTCTTCTCCGGATGATCTCTTTGTCGCGGTATCTCACAGTGAAATCAAATCCTCGCGCTACCTTCAGGTGGCGCAGGTCCTAGTCGAGCCGCGCAGTATGCCGGCGGGGCGCCGGGGGCAGCGTACTTCAGCGGACAATGCGCTGACCGTGCAGGGTGTGGGCAGCGTGCTCACGCATCTTGCGCACTGCTGCCGTCCCGTGCCTGGGGATGAGATCAGGGGGTATATCACTGTTGGGCGCGGCGTGAGCGTGCATCGCGGTGATTGTCCGAATATCCTGCGTTACGCCACACGTTCGCCTGAGCGCATCATCGTAGTGGAGTGGGGAACACATGCCGAGCAGACTTTTTCGGTGGAGGTCGAGATCCGGGCGTTTGATCGCAAGGGTTTGCTGAGCGATGTAACCGCAACGCTTGCCAATGAGAAGATCAATCTGACGGCGATCAGCACGCGCTCAAACAGCCGCGACCATACTGCCCATATGCGCTTGACTGTGGAAATCCCTGATATCGATGTGCTAAGTCGTGTGCTCACGAAAATTAGCCAATTGCCGAATGTTATGAGAGTGCGCCGGGTGCTGCACTGAAGGAGCAGGGCGCGTCCTCTTCAAGGAGCAGTCATGCGGGCGGCGAGCGTTTGCTTTATCGTTCGCGGGCGCATAGCATGGGAAACAAGGATGACCGCGAACCAGACTGCAAAGCTGTATCGAGGAATGCATGCTGCCAAGGGGGCGGCACTTGTTGTTCCTCCTCGTGCGCGGCGATCCGCCTTCTCTCCGTCGATTTCGTCGACAACTCCGACCGCGGCGGGGAGCTGCGGTATTGCCGCCGATAGTTTTTTTTCCACCCGAGCGATTCCAAGCACATTCACATTCGAGGTGAATTCATGAAATTGCCTTTGCAGATCACGACCAGAAACGTGTCGCTGTCCGAAGCTGCGGCGGAAACGATCAGAGAAAAGTCCGCTAAGCTGGAAACATTTTACGACAGCATCATGGCGTGCCGGGTGCTGGTGGAAGCGCCCCATCGTCATAAGCATCAAGGTGTTTCTTATAACGTGCGTCTCGATATCACGGTCCCCGGCGGGGAAATCGTGGTCAAGCGCGAACCGAACGAAGATCTCTACATCGCCATCCGTGATTCCTTCGATGCTGCGCGTCGGCAATTACAGAGTTTCGCGCGGCGTCAGCGTGGACAAGTAAAAGTCCACGAAGGATCTCCTGTCGGCCACGTGCGTAATATTCAGGTGGAGCAGGAGACGGACGATGGTGAAGAAGTCTATTTCCATAGCAACAGCAGCAAAGGTGGAGATGGCTTTGATCGTCTCACGCCGGATGTTGCGGCGAAATTCGTAGAGGAAGACGGCGAGCAGGCAAGCGTGCGAATACCGCACCGCTAAGCATTCCCCCCAGTATCCTGGCATGAAGCCGCCGAGCGCAAAATGGCGCTCGGCGGCGCAGCTCGTGCGGCGCACAGTCGCCAGTACGCCAGACGATAGAGAGTCATGGATACCGAGAAGTTCCCCCTCGATCGCGAAGCACTGCTTCGCACCTTGCCGACGCGCCCCGGCGTCTATCGCATGCTGGATGCTCGCGGCGAAGTGCTCTACGTTGGCAAGGCAAGAAATCTCAAGAATCGCGTTTCCACTTATTTTGGTAGTGGCCTTTCTTCGCCCAAGACCGCACGCTTGATGAGCCAGGTGCACGATGTGGCGATTACCGTCACTCGCACTGAGGATGAAGCGCTGCTGCTGGAAAACAATCTGATCAAAACGATCAGGCCGCGCTACAACATCCTGCTGCGTGACGATAAGAGTTATCCCTACATTCAGCTCTCCGAAGGACATACCTTCCCGCGTTTGAGTTTTTACCGTGGCGGCCGGCGCGAATCGGGGCGCTATTTCGGTCCTTACCCCAGCGCGGGCGCGGTACGCACAGCGCTGAATCAGCTTCAGCGACTGTTCAAGATTCGTCAGTGCGATGATAATTTTTTTCGCGTACGCAGCAGGCCGTGTTTGCAATATCAGATCAAGCGTTGCACGGCGCCTTGTGTCGGTTACATCGATGGCGAAACCTATGCGGCCGATGTTCGCCATGCGGTGATGTTTCTGGAAGGGCGTAACCGTGAAGTCATCGAAGAGCTCGGCAACAAAATGGATCGTGCGGCGGAGAAGCTTGATTATGAGCAAGCCGCCTATTACCGCGATCAGATCTCAGGCATGCGGCGCGTGCTTGAGCAGCAATACGTCAATTCGGAAGAAGACGGCGACATTGACGTCATTGCGGTGGCAATGCGTGGCGGGATCGGCTGTGTGGAAGTGTTTTACATTCGCGGTGGTAACAATCTCGGCAACAAGACCTTCTTCCCCCGTCATCCTGCCGATGCTGAGGTGCTCGATATTCTCGGCGCTTTCTTGGCGCAGTACTATATCGGGCGCACGCCTCCTGATGAGATCATCATCAACGGAGAGCCTGAAGATCTCGATCTAGTGCGCGAAGTGCTGGAAAAGGAAGCCGGGAAGCGCGTAGCGATCCATCCACGTGTGCGTGGCGAGCGGGCGCGCTGGTTGCAGATGGCGCTTGATAATGCAGATCATGCGCTCGTTGCTCAGCTTTCCAGTCAGGCGCGCATGAGCGAGCGCTTCACAGCCTTGCAGGAAGCCCTTGGCCTTGATGTGCTGCTGCAGCGCCTGGAATGCTTCGACATCAGCCATACCGGTGGTGAGGCCACGGTGGCGTCGTGCGTGGTATTCGATCAGAACGGGCCGGTACGCACTGACTATCGCCGCTTCAATATTGACGACATCACGCCCGGCGATGATTACGCGGCAATGCGTCAGGCGGTCAATCGGCGCTATCTGCGCTTGAAACGCGGCGAGGCGAAGTTGCCCGACATTCTGTTCATCGATGGCGGCAAAGGGCAGATTGCGCAGGCC
>JAITWN010000083.1 GCA_031285245.1 Chromatiales bacterium
GCTGCTTTGTTGAGCAGATTGCCAAACACCGGCATTTTGAGCGCTAAGCGATCGAGTGCATCACGAAACGCGCGCGAACGTCGTTTGCCTTCGATGAAGGCATAGATGGCGCCGCCGATGCCGCCGAAGATCACCCACCAATACGCCTGGAAGAATTTCGACATCGCGACCACCATCAGCGTCATCGCTGGAAGATCAGCGCCGAAGTTCGAGAACATCTCCTGAAACTGCGGGATCACGAACAGCATCAGGATGGTGGTGACGATGAAAGCGACCACGATAACGGCGATCGGATAAAACGTCGCCTTTTTGATCTTGCTCTTCAGTGCCTCGGTCTTTTCTTTGTAGGTGGCGATCTTGTCGAGCAGATTATCGAGAATACCCGCTTGCTCACCAGCATTGACCAGGTTGCAATAGAGATCATCGAAATATAGCGGATGTTTGCCGAGCGCCTGCGCCAGCGGACTGCCGCCTTCGATGTCGGCCTTGATGTCGAGGATCAGCTTGGACATCGCCGGATTCTCATGTCCTCTGCCGATGATCTCGAAAGACTGCACCAGAGGCACACCCGAAGACATCATCGTTGCCATCTGGCGGCTGAAGATCGCGATGTCACTTGCGGTGATCTTCTTCTTGCCCTTGCCTTTACCAAACAGCGATTCGGATTTCTTCGCTACCTTGGTCGGGTTGATGCCCTGACGCCGCAGCTCCGCCTTGGCGAGCGCCAGGCTGATGCTGCGCGTCTCGCCTCTCACCTTGGCGCCGGTACGGTTGGTGCCTTCCCAACTGAACAGCAGTTTTTTCTGCGCTTTTTCCATGTTTTTACTCCGTGATGACGCGGTGTAACTCTTCGAGACTCAATAAGCCGGCTTTCACCTTTCTGAGTCCCGAGTTGTGCAGATCTGAAATTCCTTCACGCTTGGCCTGATCAGCAAGATCGATGGCGCTGCCACCGGCCATGATCAGACGCCCCATTTCATCCGAGATCGGCATCACCTGATAAATGCCGACGCGGCCTTTGTAGCCATCGTTGCAACGCTCGCAGCCGACGGCGCGATACACCGTGATTTCATGCAGCTCTTCTTCCTTGAAACCTTCTTCGCGCAGCGTCTCGGCTGGCAGCAGCACCGGCTGTTTGCAGTGTGCGCACAGTCTGCGACCAAGGCGCTGGGCGATGATCAGCGACACGGCTGAGGCGATGTTGAAGGGCGCGATGCCCATGTTCACCATACGCGTGAGTGTCTGCGGCGCGTCGTTGGTGTGCAGCGTCGAGAGCACCAAGTGTCCGGTCTGCGCGGCTTTGATGGCGATGTCGCCGGTATCTTTGTCACGAATTTCACCGACCATGATCACGTCCGGGTCCTGACGCAAAAACGCTTTCAGTGCGCTCGCGAAAGTCAGCCCCGCTTTGGGGTTGACGTTGACCTGGTTGACGCCCGGCATATTGATTTCCGCCGGATCTTCGGCGGTCGAGATATTGCGATCCTCGGTGTTGAGGATGTTAAGACCGGTGTAGAGCGACACTGTCTTACCGCTGCCAGTCGGGCCGGTGACCAGGATCATGCCGTAAGGTTTGGCGAGCGCATCCAGATACAGCTTCTTTTGATCTTCCTCGTAGCCTAGCGCGTCGATGCCGAGCTTGGCACTGCTCGGATCGAGGATACGCATGACGATTTTTTCTCCAAACAGCGTCGGACAAGTGCTGACACGGAAATCGATCGCGCGCGTTTTGGAGATCTTCATCTTCATGCGCCCGTCCTGCGGCACACGGCGCTCAGAGATATCGAGCTGCGACATCACTTTGATGCGCGCCGCGATGCGATTAGCAAGCGCGATCGGCGGCGAAGTCACTTCTTTCAAAATACCATCCATGCGAAAGCGCACACGATAGACTTTTTCATACGGCTCGAAGTGCAAATCCGATGCGCCGCGATTGATCGCGTCCAAAAGCACCTTGTTGACGAAACGCACGATCGGCGTTTCGTCAATTTCGCCATCCGTGCTTGTCGACGCTTCATCATCATCGCCGCCCGAAATATCGAGCCCGTCGAGATCAGAATCCTGCAAGCCATCCATGCTGGTATCACGCGCTTCGAGGAGCTGAGTGATGATGCGGCTGAGCTTGTCTTGCTCCACCAAGATCGGCTCGGTGGTGGCGCCGACGTGGAATTTGATCTCATCGAGCGCCTGCATATTGCCCGGGTCCGACAGCGCGACGAAAAATCGGCTGCCGCGCCGGTAGAGCGGGAGTACGTGATGCTTCTGGATCAGCTTCTGATCCACCTGCTTCCAGGCGCAGGCGTCGAGATCCATGGCATCGAGATCGAGCAGCGGGATGCCGAAGGTGAGCGAGGCGGTGGTGGCGATGGTGCGGCTGTCGAGAATCTTCTCTTCGACCAGATGCCGGATCAGCGGCGTTTTATTTTTCGCCGCCTGCTTGGCTGCCGCGGTGATGCGCTCGGCATCGATGGCGCCGCCTTCCACCAGACGTCGCGCGAGCCCGTTGAGTGTGGCAGGGCCTGAAGGATTTTGCGCCGGCATGTTCATGTAAGACTTGATGTTCTCTGGTTCCGGAAGTTATTCCGTATCGGCTGCGCAAGCCGCGAATTTAGATGCCGCGAGAGGAGTGTGAAAGAAATCACCCAAAAGAAAGGGGCGCCGAAGCGCCCCTGATTTGTAGTGCTGAATTGTTTTGATTAGATGCGGCAGTTAGCTGGGACGTACTTGGAATTAGCTGCCGTGTCTACTTTGCAGGTCCAGGTGATCGCATCGCTCGGAATCGTTCCGCCGGCGAGAGCGACGTTAGCTGACAGCGGCGTCAGGGTCAGCACAACATCCTTGGCCGCGGGCTGGTAGGTGATTGTGATTGTGCCGTTGGTGGAACTGACATCGACACTCTTTACGTTCGTAGTTGCAGTCGGCACGGTCCAACCCATCTTAAGGTCAGTAGTACCAGCCATGGCGTTCTCGGCTACCGTAGCCTTGGCCGCGGAGGCGATGTTCAGACCTTCCGTTATTTTCGCGCGCACGGTGTAATCCTGATAAGCCGGGATTGCGACGGCGGCCAGGATGCCGATGATCGCGACCACGATCATGAGTTCGATCAGGGTAAAACCTTGCTGTACTTTCTTCATTGTTGCCTCCTAGTAGGGGGGTAATAAAACGTTTGCTTCAAGTCTCTTCGCGGCTGCCTTGTGCCCGGGTGGGCCCGCCTGCCTTGCATATGTATCTGCACGTGCTGTGCCAAACATTAGTCCCGCATGGCACGGTGTTATAACGGCGCGCATGGCAGGCAAAAATGTGAACTCCATCACCAATTCCACGGCCTCCCGCCACTGCCCAGCCATTCGCGCCACATGCTAACGGCCAAAAACTGCGCGGCTTCAGCAGCACCTGAGCATTTTCAGCACCTGCGCAGGCGGTGTTGATCAGTGATTGTCCGGTTCGAAGCCCAGCGAAAGCCGCGAACTCG
>JAITWN010000184.1 GCA_031285245.1 Chromatiales bacterium
CCCCCGGCCCCTCTCCCACAAGTGGGAGAGGGGGGCAATGTTGATAGTCATTAGGTTGGGTTGAATTCAATGAAGCCCAACATCTACACTTGCCGATTAGACGTGCCTGTATTTTGTGACGGCGCCTGCTGGGCTTCATTGCATTCAACCCAACCTATGATTTCTACAATCTCTCTCACCGAAGGCATAGAATCCCAAGTAACTTTAACTTTGTAGCGGTGATGTCATGGGAAATCGTTTGACCAGAATCTACACGCGCACGGGCGATCAAGGCAGTACTGGTCTCAGTGATGGTAGCCGCATCGATAAGGATCATCCGCGCATCGAGGCGATCGGTGATATCGATGAGCTCAATAGCGTGCTTGGCTTGTTACTCAGTCACGATCTGCCGAAGGATATTCGGCATAGCCTGAGCGAGATTCAGCAGACGCTGTTCGACATCGGTGGGGAACTCAGCATGCCAGAGGCGTGTACACTCGGTAGTGAACCGGTGATTCAACTCGAACAGCAGCTTGAGATGTATAACGCAATACTGACACCGCTGCGTGAGTTCATTCTGCCTGGCAGCACGGAAGCTTCGGCGCGCTGCCATCTTGCGCGGGCGGTGTGTCGCCGTGCTGAGCGTCGCGTGGTTGCGCTCGGGCGCACGGAGCGCGTCAATGAGCACGTGCTGGCTTATCTCAATCGATTGTCGGATCTGCTGTTCGTGCTCTCGCGCGTACTGACGCGGCTTGTCAACGGGCGAGAAATCTATTGGCGCTCACCCAAGCTGCGCGGCTGAACGTCTGCCTGTGCACGCGCACGATCGAGCGCTACGCACAACTGTTCTACACCTTCCACGATACGCGCACTTGGCCGAGTGATGAGATCCGGCGCGATGGTATAGAGCGCATTCGCGCGCACTGCGCGCATCAAATTCCAGCGGCGCCATGAGGCGAGCTGCTCATCGTTGTCATCTTTCGATGAGCTGCTGACGATTACTTGCGGATCCGCAGCGATCACCGCCTCTACCGTTACCGTCGGCGCCACGGGTTCGAGATCCTGAAAAATATTGCGCCCACCGCAGATTCTGAGCGAATCAGAAATGAAGTGACGACCGTTGATGGTCATCAGTGGCTCAGCCCAGATTTGATAAAACACCGTCACCGGCACGCGCGCGGTATAGCGCTGCGAAAGCGCTGCGATTTGCTCGCGCAGTTCGCTGCCCGCTATCTGCGCGACGTCGGAAGTACCGGCGAGACGCCCGAGCGTTTCGATGTCATCTGCGATCGCGGCAACGCCGCTGACTTCGGTGACATAAACGTGCACGCCGAGTTTTTCAAGACGCGCGATATCTTCGCTGCTATTACCGCTTTTCCAACCGATGGCAAGATCGGGCTTCAATGCAAGCACGCGCTCGACATCGAGACGTGAGGAATTACCCACGCGCGGCAGATGGCGCGCAGCCTCGGGATAATCGCTGAAGTCTACTGCCGCGATGAGACGATCACCTGCGCCAGCGACATAGAGCAGCTCCGTGACATGAGGCGAGAGACTGATGATGCGCGCCGCGGGCTGCGCCAGCGTCACTGTGTGGCCACGCGCATCGATCTCAGTGATGGAATTAGCCGCAGCGCGCCACGATATCAGCGCGAGAGCGGCAAGCAGGGAGAAGCAAACAAAGCGTTGCGGCACCGATGCGCCGCTGGCCAATTTCAGCTCAGCCAACCGACGATCGTTAACGCAGCAAAAGCCGTGACCCAGAGCACGACAGTGCGGTAAACCAGCGCACGCGTCTCCGCCAAAGTGTGGCTGAAAGTTTCTGGATCCTCGCCACCCACCGCGCTTTCGTCCTGCAAACGCAGGGAGCCGAGGCCACTGCCGATCAGCACGGCGCGGTTAGCATCATAGATATCGATCGTACTCGCGGCTGCGATACGCCATTGCTGCACAGCATCGGCAAAGCTTCCAACCAGCGCATGGCAAAGCGCGGTGATACGCACCGGTACCCAGTCGAGCAAAGCCTGCAAACGCAGCACGCTCGCAACATAAGTGGATTCAAAAGCATGGTCGGAATACATCAGCGTCTTGAGCTGTGTCGTAGCGCGGTAAAACACCGCGCCGAGCGGACCGAGCACCACAAACCAGAACAGCACCGCAAGCAGGCGTTCATGATTCCTGAGCAGGATCATCTCCAGCACGCGCTGATGCAGTTCGATGACATTTTGCGGCTGATCTCCAGGCAGGAGTTCATGCATTTGCAGATAGGCGGCTTCGCCGTCTTTGCGTTCAATAGCGCTCTGGTAGGCACCAATTTCTTCATCGACGCTGCGCCGCCCGATGCAGGCGATGAGCACGACGATCGAAAATACCAAGGCAACCAGCCAGGCGATGACACCAACCGCAGCGTCCAGCGCAAATTGAATCAAGGCCGTCACCACGACAGCAGGCGCGACCGTAAGCAGCACGCCGGCCGGACCATTGAACCAGGCATGCTGGCCAAAGCGGGCGCGCATCCGGTTAGCGAATTCAATCAGCGCCTCGAAAGGGCGCAGCGAACGAAAGGTCTTCCACTTCTCTTCCGTGGCGATGACCAGGAGGATCGCGATGAGTTTCATCGACTGCCTCTCTTTCCTTGTGCAAACGTGAGCAAAGTATACAGCCTACCCCAATCAAACAGTGGGCCCGGATCGGTTTTGCGACCGGGCGCGATATCGCTATGACCGACGATACGCGCAGGAGTGATACCTCGATAGCACTGCATCAGATAATCCAGCACGCCCGCGAGACACTGGTACTGCGCTTCTTCGTAAGGCTCTTCATCGCAACCTTCGAGCTCGATGCCGATCGAGTAATCATTGCAAGCACAGCGGCCTTCGAATGCTGATTTTCCCGCATGCCAAGCGCGCTGTTCGAAAGGCACGTATTGCACCAGCTCACCATCGCGGCGGATGAGCAGATGCGCCGAGACGCGCAGCCCAGCGATTTCCTGAAAATAGGGATGGGCCTGCGCATCGAGCGTATTGGTGAACAGCGCATCGATGCCATTGCCACCATACTCGCGCGGCGGCAGGCTGATGCCATGCACGACCACAAGATCAATGTCGCAAAGCGGACGCTGATCTTGATTCGGCGAAGGCACGCGCCGCGCCGGCGTCAACCAACCCTCATGCATACTGTAGTTCACTCGGCGATCGTCCTTTTGAATCGCAGGGCTTAGCGATGATTCAGCCATAATGTTAACCACACCTAAAAAGGCAAAAAATATGCCCGAACATCACGGGCATACTCTGATCATCACAATTGCGCGCGCCTGCGAATCTTGTTAAAACCTTCGCAAACACTAAGAACCATCGCCAAATCCATTGAGGGGGAGCTCACCATGCAGACCGATTTCACTCGACACCTACGCACATGCGGCATTGCAGCGCTGCTCGCGGTCTCACTCACCGCCTGCGCCACCAGTACCCATGGCACCACCGCCAGCGCGGATGCGGGCACTAAGACCCCCATCACCAAGAAAGCCACTGATCAATGCCGCACCGCCATTACTGAGGTCACGCGCATCTGCGATCAGAATGCCAGTTCCTCGCGTTGCGCCGATGCCAAGTCGCGCTCCCGCGACGCCTGCATCTAACCAGCATCGCAGATTTTCTAAGAAGAGAAGCACGCGTCCTGACTATAGGGCGCGTGCGTGTATTGATCATGACGCTGGGCTATGTCGCTGCCATTGTCATAGCCGTTAAAGCGTAATGCGTGTGGTGCCGGGAAGAGGAATCGAACCTCCGACCTACTGATTACGAATCAGTTGCTCTACCGACTGAGCTATCCCGGCGAAAACAGAATCTCGCGGACCTGCAAACGGCCCTTCAAGAGCGCGCACGAGTATAAGAGATGCCCTTGCGCAAGGGAAGGGCGGCCGGCGGTCAGGCATATCCCAATTCCGGATCTGTCAGGGTGCTTCAGACGCGCGGGCGCACACGCACCACCACATCCACACCTTCGATCACAGTTCCAGGTGGCGCCACGGGCAGCGTACGCACATCAACCGCCGCGGGATCAAGATCGATCAACATTCCGGTGTCAACGTTATAGATGTGATGATGATGGTGGGTGGTGGAATCGTAGAACACCTTGCTCGGATCAATAGTCACCTCGCGAATCAAGCCGCGACTCGCAAATAATCCAAGCGTGTTGTACACCGTCGCCTTGGAAACATGGCCATTGCGCTCGTTGACCCGCTCCAGGATTTGATCAGCGGACAGATGCTGAGGGTACTCAAAAATCACTTCGGCGATCTGTAAACGTTGCTGGGTGGGCTTGATATCGTGCGCTTGCAGCATAGCGACTCTATCTGCGCGCGAACTCACTGGATCCATCAGGCTTTCCTGCTCCCGCCGGGGGCTATCGATATCAGGCTATTCTAACGCCTAAACCAGGCGGTTTCATCCGCCCCGACGCCGCAACCACAAGAAACGCTTCAGCTTTCAACCCATGCGCCGTTACAGATTCAGCCCTGTTCCAGGGCCGCCCTTGAGCCCATTAACCTTATACCAACGGCAAAGCCCCATGGAAAACCTGCTACCCACAATCACCGTGCTCACCGCCGAAGCCTCTGTCGTTCTACTGGTACTGCTGATCGGCGTCATGTTCTTCAGCATCCGCCGCAAGCGCCAGCATCAGGCAGAAATCGAAGCCCTCATGGAAATGGCCAATGGCGCCAACATCACCCTGCCTGGAAAAGCCCGCAAGGCCACTGAAGCACAGGCTGCCCCGGATGCCAACAGCAAAGAAGCGCCCGCGAAGGAATCATCTCCGGAGCCCCGCGCCCAGGGGCCAGCCAGCGTAGCCGTGGAAACGACAGCAGCAACCCCCGCCGCTGAACTCCCGTCCGCAGTCGCGCCGGCAGCCGCCGCGCTGCGAGAAGAAAAGCCGGTGATGGCGCAGCCCCCAATTACCGCGCCGGCTGCTCATCAGCACGAGCAGCCCCCCAAAGCCTCACCCGTGTCGCATGAGATGTATGACATGAATGATGAACGCCTGCGCCAGATGGACGAGCGCCTTAGCGAGATTCGCCATGCGCTCGAACTGATGGATGGCAAGATCAGCCGCTTCCGTCAGGATCAGCAGAAGCTAATGGCAACCTTGCTCCGCGGGGTCCAGAAAAATAGCGAAGAAACGCTCGCCATCCGCCAGGAATTCGAATCGATGCCGTACATCCTGCACGAGATCCGCGAACGGATGGCGGTGCGGCCAACGTTTTCTGAAGCAGCTTCTGCTGAAACGGCCCCTGCAAGCAGCGAAATGGCAAGCACGTTCTCAGTAGAAATGCATCCTGCGGATGAAGCGTTCATCCTGCCCGCCGAGCCCGCCGCATCGACATTTTCCACCGACGCGATGATGACGGCGCTGACTAGTGGTGTGGCCAATGATCTGACCAATGACGATGACGATTATGTGCTCGACGCCGCCACGCTCGAACTCCTGGTAGGCGCAGGACCGAAGCTGGCGGAATACGGCGCAGCCACGCACGGCATCGCGGTCGAAGAGATCGATATCAACGACATTGAGCCGGAAATAGTCATGGAAGCTGTTGAAGTCGCCGGCCCCGCCCCGATTGAAGTGGCAGACCAGATTTTCTATCAGCCCACCTCGACGCTGAAAATGAAACAGGGCTGGTATTTCTCCGCGGCTGGCGGTGAAGCCCAAGGCCCGTTTGCCAACGAAATGACGGCAGAATTGGTGATGGAAGAAATCACCGGACGCTCTTTGCGCGTCAGTGCGGGAGGACGCCGTTAAAACGGCAGGGCTTAAAAAAAAGAAACCCCGGCAGGACCGGGGTTAAATTAGCGGAGAGAATTACGAAGCTGTTAATGAGACTAGCGCGAAAAGGAATGGTTCAGCCCGCGCGCAAAAAAATTCATAAAAAAATCTGACCCCACTACGAAACCTTCGTCATTGCGAGGCAAAGCCGAAGGAGTCCACCTAACAGCCTGGATTGCCGCGGGGCTAACGTCCCTCGCAATGGACGAAAACCGGGGTTTTCCTGGCTCAATGCGAAACCGGCAGGTACTGCGCCGGGGGCAAAATGGGTGTACGCCCCAGCACGAGATCAGCCAGTAAGCGCGCACTCCCCAGCGCAAGCATCCAACTGTTACCGGGATTAACTACCTGGACATGCTGTAATTGTGGCATTAGCCACAGTTGCAGCATGTCCAGGTAGTTAATACCGGTAACAGTTGGCTCCGCAAAGAAAAATGGTCCGTAGACTTTGCAAGAGGAAACGGCACAAAACACATTCACTTTAGGCGAATCACGGACGTATTCCATCTTTGCCTGAGGATTTTCTGTGCCCCAAAC
>JAITWN010000018.1 GCA_031285245.1 Chromatiales bacterium
ACAGCAGGTCACACCAAGAAGGGGATTGACATGGCGATCGATCAGACGGTGGAAGGCGGAGCCAACGCACCGGCGCGCAAATCGGGGCTCGGCAAGACGTTGTTGCTGGTCGCCGCTGCGCTGCTGTTGGTAGGCACCAGCGTCGGCGCTACGCTCTTTCTCGCCGGTAGCATGGGCACACCCGCAGCAGCGGCAAAATCCGACGACAAGGCCGCAAGCAAGACGCCGGCCGTGAGCGCGCCGATCTACGTCGAGCTCGGTGAGCCGTTCGTGGTGAATTTCATCGAGCAGGGCAATCAGATTCGCTATCTGCAAGTGCGCATCGAGGCGATGACGCGCGATCCTTCCATTGTTCCCGAAGTTGCTCGCCACCTGCCGCGTATTCGCAACAATCTGGTGTTCATGTTTAGCGGCTTTGATTACGCCTCGCTTGGCACTGTCATCGGCAAGCAGAAGCTGCGCGATGAAGCGCTTGCTGAAGTGCAGAGCATCCTCAAGCAGGAAACCGGTAAACCCGGCGTCGAAGCCATCTACTTCACCAGCTTTGTGATGCAATAAGGCGGGCGTATGGCGACCGATCTGCTCACTCAGGATGAAATTGATGCGCTGCTGCATGGCGTATCGAGCGGTGACGTCGAAGTCGAAGACGATCACTCGTACGTCGAGGGTGAAATCACCGAATACGATTTCACCAGCCAGGACCGTATCGTGCGTGGCCGGCTGCCGACGCTCGAAATCGTTAATGAGCGCTACGCGCGCCAGTTGCGCCTGAGCTTTTACAACATGCTGCGCCGCACCATCGAGACCTCGACGGTTGGCGTGCAGATGCTGAAATTTTCTGAATACGCGCACAGCCTGTTCGTGCCAGCGAGTCTTAACCTCGTGCGCATTCATCCGCTCAAGGGAACGGCACTGATCGTGCTCGATCCGAATCTTGTTTTCAGCATCGTCGACAATTTTTTTGGTGGTGATGGTCGTTTTCACGCCAAGGTGGAAGGGCGCGAATTCACGCTCACCGAGCAGCGCATCATTCGCCGCATTCTCGGCATGGCGTTCAGTGAACTGAAAGAAGCGTGGAGCCCGGTGCTCGGTATCGACATCGAATTCCTCAATATGGAAGTCAACCCGAGTTTCGCCAACATCGTCAGCCCGAGCGAAGTGGTGGTGGTCAGCCAATTTCACATCGAACTCGAAGGCGGTGGTGGCAGCATGCATCTCACCATGCCGTATTCGATGATCGAGCCGATCAGAGAACTGCTCGAAACGCCTATTCAGACCGACCGCGAAAATCGCGATGAACGCTGGATGACGGCACTGCGCGGTGAACTCATGGGGGCTGATGTTGAGCTCTCGAGCGTGCTCGCTGAGTTCAACCTGACGTTGCAGGAGCTTGGCAGTCTCAAGGTCGGTGACGTCATCCCGCTTGATTTGCCGGACACCGTGATTGCAACGGTGAAGAACATCCCGGTGCTGCGCGGCGTATTCGGAAATTCAGCGGGCAAGCATGCGATCAAGGTTACCGGTTTCATCCCGGGTATCGCTCCGGGCAAGCAGATGGTGACGGTGCAGTAGGGGGGCAGTGCAATGAACGACAGGAATAGCAGCGCTGACAAGGCGCAAGAGGAAAGCATGGAAGATTACGCGCGCGCAGGGTTCCAGAATCTGGAGGCCGATGCGACTTCAACGGCAAATCTCGGCGCCAACGGGCTCGACATGATTCTCGACATTCCGGTGACGGTTGCCGTTGAGATCGGTCGCACCACGATTTCGATCAGCAATTTGCTCAAGCTCAATCCGGGCTCGGTGGTCGAGCTCGATCGCTTCGCCGGTGAACCGATGGATATCACCGTCAACGGCACGCTGGTAGCTCGTGGTGAAGTGGTGGTGGTGAACGAAAAATTCGGCATTCGCCTGACTGATGTCGTCAGCGCCGCCGAACGTGTGCGCAAGCTCAAGTGACATGAGCGCCGAACCTATGTCTTTAGGCGCCGTGCTGCAAATCGCCACTGGTCTTGGGCTGGTGGTGGTGATGATCTTCGGCGCCGCTTTCGCGATGAAGCGTTTCGGTCGCATGCCGGCGGCGGGTGGTGGCGCGCAGCTCCGTCTGCTCGGTGGCGTGCATCTTGGCCAGCGTGAACGCATCGTGGTGGTTCAGGCGGGTGAAGATCGGCTGGTGGTTGGTGTTTCTCCGGGCTGCATTCGCACGCTGCACGTGCTGCCGCCGGCAGATGAGACTGAGGTGCCGATTGAAGATGGCACCGCAGGTGGGTTCCTTGAACGTTTCAATCAGGAACTCAGGAAGAGAATGCAGAAATGATTCGCGTGATTATGAATCGGGCGATAGCGTTGCTGCTGCCCGTGTTGATGCTGGCATTGACGCCATGGTCTGATGCCATGGCCGATGCTGGTTTACAGGCGCTGACGGTGACGACAGCGCCCAATGGTACCCAGACTTATTCACTCAGTCTGCAAATCCTCGCGCTGATGACAGTGATGTCGATGCTGCCGGCGGCGTTGATGATGATGACTTCCTTCACGCGCATCATCATCGTGCTGGCGATCTTGCGTCAGGCGCTTGGCACGGCGCAGACACCGGCGACGCAGACCTTGATTGGACTCGCGCTCTTTCTCACCGTCTTCATCATGATGCCGGTGTTCAACGAGGTTTACACCAACGCGGTGAGTCCTTATGCCGAAGAAAAGATTTCGCTGAATGAAGCCCTCGAACGTGGCGCAGGCCCCTTGCGCACATTCATGCTGCATCAGACGCGCGAGAGCGATATCGAGCTTTTTGCGCAGATTTCTGGCGCCCAGGAAATCGAGTCGCGTGAGCAAGTGCCATTTACCATGCTGATGCCTGCGTTCGTCACTAGTGAACTCAAAACAGCGTTTCAAATCGGCTTTCTGATCTTCATTCCGTTTCTGATCATCGATTTGGTGGTGGCGAGCGTGCTGATGTCGATGGGTATGATGATGCTCTCGCCGCTGGTCGTTTCGCTGCCGTTCAAAATCATGCTGTTCGTGCTGGTTGATGGCTGGGCGCTGATCATCGGCACGCTCGCATCGAGCTTTGCGGTGTAGAGGAGAGCCACGCACCATGACGCCGGAAACCGTTATCCACGTCGGGCAGCAGGCGCTCTACGTTGCGTCCATGATCATCGCCGTCGTGCTGCTGCCAACGCTTGGCGTTGGTCTGTTGATCAGCATGTTTCAGGCGGCAACGCAGATCAACGAACAGACCCTGAGTTTCATTCCTAAGCTCTTTGTCGTCATCGCGGTGCTCTTCATTGCCGGGCACTGGATTCTGCGCACGCTGATCGAATACATCACGCAGCTCTTCAACGACATTCCGACGCTGATCGGTTGAGCGTCTGAAATCACGCGGTATGAATATTCCATTGGAACAACTGACCGCGTGGGTAACGGCGTTTCTATGGCCGTTCTTTCGCATTGGCGCGCTCATCATGGTGGCGCCGATCTTCGGTGCGCGCACCGTGCCGATGTTCTATCGCATCGGTCTTGCCGCGATGATCACGCTGGTGGTGTTCCCGCTGCTGCCCGAGCAGACCGTACTTGATCCGCTGAGCCCGGAAGGGATTCTCATCACCGCAAGTCAGATTTTCATCGGGCTTGTCATGGGTTTTTTTGTGCGTCTAGTGTTTGCTGCGGTTGAAACCGGCGGCAGTATCATCGGCCAGACCATGGGCCTTGGTTTTGCGCAGATGATGGATCCATCGAATGGCGTCAGCGTGCCGGTGGTCAGCCAGTTCTACAATGTGATGGCGACGCTGGTGTTTCTCGCGCTCAATGGTCATTTGATCCTGATCGAGATGTTGGTCGAAAGCTTCAAGACCATTCCGATCTCAACGCAAGGCATCACTGAAAATGGTTTGTGGCTGCTGGTAACCTGGGCGGCTTGGATCTTCAAAGGCGCTATGATCATCGCGCTGCCGGCGATAGCCGCCATGCTGCTGGTCAATATTGCCTTTGGCGTGATGATGCGCGCCGCGCCTCAGCTCAATATTTTTGCGGTTGGTTTCCCGGTGACGTTGATGCTCGGCTTCATCGTCATCATGGTGTCCTTGTCGATGTTCGTTCCGCAGTTCATGGATCTCATGGACGGCGCCTTCCTCGTCATGCACGAAGCCCTGGTGCCTTGAGGTATGGCGGAAAAGCCGGCACAAGAACGTACAGAACAAGCTACTCCCAAGCGCCTACAACAGGCGCGGGAGAAGGGCCAGATTGCACGTTCCAGAGAGCTCACTACCGCAGTCCTGCTGCTGACTTCAGGGGCCGGACTCTTCATGGTCGGTGGCGGCATGATATCGAGCTTGCTCGAAATCATGCGCGATGGGTTCCAGTCGCCGCGCGCCGACATCATGGAGCCGACCGCGATGCTGCTCAAATTGGAGCAGGCGATTGCGGATTCGCTGTTTTCTCTGTTGCCGTTCTTTGCGCTGGTGTGCGCGGCCGCGCTGCTCGCGCCGATGGCGCTTGGCGGCTGGGCATTTAGTACGCAGGCGATTTCATTCAAGTGGGACAAGCTCGATCCCATCAAAGGTCTTGCCCGCGTATTTTCCGCACGCGGACTGATCGAGCTGATCAAAGCCCTCGCCAAATTTTCACTCGTGCTCTCGGCAGTGCTGGCGTTCTTGTGGTTCAACAGCGATGCCATTCTCGGTCTTGGCAATCAATCGGTAGAACCCGGCCTCACGCATGCTGGCAAGATTCTGCTGTGGGCGTTTGTGTGCCTCAGCGCATCGCTGATCGTGGTCGCAGTGATCGATGTGCCGTTTCAGCTCTGGGATCATCAGCGTCAACTGCGCATGACGCGTCAGGAAATTCGCGATGAATTTCGCGAGACTGACGGTAATCCCGAGGTCAAACGCAAAGTGCGCGCCGTGCACACCAGCGCAAAGAACGGCAACAGAGAAAACAGCGAATCCGCAATCGCCTGCTCCAATTTG
>JAITWN010000171.1 GCA_031285245.1 Chromatiales bacterium
TACGCCGCCTGCGACACAATCCGGTGTGTCAGCGTCTTCCTCGTCCGGGTACAGGCAGGTCAGGCAGGGGCTGTCGTCGCGGCGATGATCGAATACGGTGAGCTGACCTTGCAGGCGAGCGGCAGCACCCAATACCAAGGGTTTTCCTGCCGCGATGCAGGCAAGGTTGAGCGCAAAGCGTGTTTCGAAATTGTCAGTGGCGTCGAGAACGACACTCACCTCGGCGGCTTTCTTGGTCATGGTTTCACGGTCGAGTCGTACTGCTATGGTTTCCACGCGCACTTCAGGATTGATGGCCAGCAGGCGATCGCGCCCGGATTCGGTCTTTGGGCGGCCAATATCGGCAGTGCTATGGAGGAGTTGGCGTTGCAGATTGCCGAGATCGACGTGGTCGTGATCGGCCAGTACGAGGTGGCCAATGCCGCTGGCGGCAAGATACATGGCAGCGGGTGAGCCGAGCCCACCCGCTCCGACTATCAGCACGGAGGAGTTCATCAGCTGCTGCTGCCCCGCGAAGTCGATCTCCGGCAACAGCAGATGGCGGCTGTATCTTTCGAGCTGTGCAGGATCCATGGCGGAGCGGTATTGCCCCTATGCTTCAGCCGAAGGTATACGAATAGAAGCAATCCTGTGGTGTGCGACCATCGTCGGCCCAGCCGCCTACCAGATAGATGGTGTTGCCAATGACTGCAACGCCCATGGCTGCCAAAGGCCGTGGAATGGGAGGTAGTAGGTGCCACTTTTTAGTTTCAGGATCGTAGCAGGCACAGTGATCGCTGATGCCATCACCGCTATAGCCGCCGAAGATGAACGCATTTGATGCGGCCATGCAGGCTCCCGCGCCCGCAGCGGTCCAGGGCAGCTTGAGCGGATCGAGAGACCATGCGCCAGTTTTCGGGTCATAAGCCTCGATGTGATCAAAGTTATTGAATCCCTCTGGCGTGAAGGCAACCCCTCCCAGCGTCAGAATCTTTCCCCCCATCACTACTGAATCAAGCGCAAAGCGCGGAGTGGGTAGAGGAGCGATCTGTTCCCAGCGGCCAGTTTCAAGGTCCAGGCGCTCGCAAAAATCGAAACCGGGATCCGTCTTCGGACCAGACAGTGTCGCGTCGGGGTGATGTCCACCCAGGATGTAGATGCGATTATCGAACAAGGCACCCGCGGGGTAATCGTGGGGCATGATCATGTCGGGACCTTTCTCCCAGCGATCTTCATCGGGATAGTAGATCTCAGTGGTGCGCAGGAAACGGAAGGTGCCATTTTCCTGTTTGAACCCACCCCCGATGATATAGATGGCGTGCCCCGCAGTGAGAGCAATGGCGCCAGAGCGCAGGGTCGGCATATCGGCGCCGCGCGTCCACGTGTCCGTTGCTGGATCGTAAATGATGACGGAATTTAGGCTCTTGAAGTTCGGGCCGCCGCCGCCAAATCCGTAGATTTTGCCACCGAAAGCTGCGGTTGGGCAGTGTGAGCGGGCAGTGGGGAGGTTGGGTCTGGCGGTCCAGCGTCCCTGGTGGATACCTGCAGCAGTGGTCATTGCGTCGCCCTTACTTTGAATGTGGTTGTTGTGAGTGCTTTATCAAAACTTCACGACCGGAGCGCTCTTTCGGGGGGAGCCATTGTCCGATGATTGCGGCGCGCCGGCAAGGATCGAAAGCGGCGAGATGATATTAATCTTTAGGTCGACATTATGAATGCGGGTAGTGGAAGCCGGCATGTATTTTGTTCTGTTTCCAGGGCTTTTGTGCTAGCATGCGCGACAGCTTCTTCGGACGAGGAAGTTGATCGCGCAGGGCGTTTTTAGTTGAGGGGATTACTCCTTCACAGGGAATGCACGCCCCACGGTGGATATGCTCTCCACGTCAGAGCTCTGATTCCATCGCACATCACGTTAGGGAGGCCCCGGTATTGTTATGCCAGTGTCTTGCCCGGATCTTAAGTATTCAAGGATGGCAGCGATAACCTTTGTCGATGCAAGAGAGATGGGTGCGTTACACCCCCGATCGATAGAGGCAAGCGGAGACCTTTGCTCCCGGGTCGTCGGCCCATCCTTACTTCTCCGACGCCTGTGGGGGCTGTTTGAAATACTCCATGTGAGAAAAGCCCTTGAGGAGAATGAGACATGCCCAATAACTCGCTGAATCAGAAGTCGTTAGGAGCGCAGGCTGGTACTGCTAGCGCCGTTTCAGCGTTGCAAGAGAATCTCCCCGCCCATCCACTTCCGCCTTTGCAGGATCGCCACGGTCGCACTTTCGACTATGTGCGTATTGCTGTCATTGAGCAATGCAACCTGCGTTGTACCTACTGCATGCCGGAAGAAGGTGTGCAGTTCAAGGAAAAGGACATGGTGCTGCGCACCGACGAGATTCTCCGGGTAGTGGAGATCCTGGCTCGGATGGGAGTGCGCAAAGTTCGCTATACCGGCGGTGAGCCCACAGTGCGCAGCGACATCGTTGATATCGTCGAGAGAACGGTCAAAGTGCCAGGCGTCAAAGCCGTCCACATGACCACTAACGGTTTGTTGTTCCCGAAGTATGCCAAAGCCTTGCGCGATGCTGGACTGTTTGGCGTCAACATTAGTCTTGATACCTTGAAGGCAGATAAATTTGAAACCATCACTCGGCGTTCGGGCGTGGATAAGGTGCTCGAGAGCATTGATCTCGCCGTCGAGCTGGGATTCCCGCGCGTCAAGGTCAATGTCGTGCTGATGCGTGGATTCAATGAAGACGAGTTGCTTGATTTCTGTGAGCTGACGAAGGACAAACCGATCACTGTGCGCTTCATTGAATTCATGCCATTCGATGCGCACCAGATTTGGGAAAATGGACAGCACTTCGCTAGTGCTGCTGACCTATGCGGGCAGATCGAGCGCCATTACAAACCGCAGGGGCTGGCGCCGTCACAGGGCACTCGTACCGAGCACCATATGTATCAGGTGCCAGGGTATGCCGGTAAGTTTGGTGTGATTCCCGCGTTTACCCGGAGCTTGTGCGGTAATTGCTCCCGCATTCGTGTTACCGCCGATGGCAGTATCATGAATTGTCTGTATTCGGAAGCGCCGTATTATCTGCGTGATCTATTGCGCCGCGGTGGTACTGACGATGATATCGTCGCGCTGTTTCGCAAGGCTTTCGATGACAAATACAAAGATGGTTTCGAGGCGAAGAAGGCGGCGAGCGTTGCCGCTAAGATCAACGTCTCCGACATCTCGCGCTCGCGCGCGAGCATGACGCAGATCGGCGGGTGAGTTCGAGTCGGCGGGTTTTCCGCTGCACGAGTTTCAGCACCAGCTTTTTTCAGTACTTTATCGCTTAAGGAAGTCTAGAGATGAGCTATAACGATCTGACCCATTTCAACGCCAGTGGCGAAGCTCACATGGTGGATGTGGGCGCGAAGAATTCGACTACGCGTGAAGGCGTCGCCGAAGGCCGCATTTATATGGAGCCTGAGACGCTGAAGAGAATCATGGAAGGCACCCATAAAAAAGGCGACGTGCTTGGCATCGCTCGCGTGGCAGGCATCATGGGTGCGAAGAAGACGCCGGATCTGATTCCGCTATGCCATCCGATCATGATCACAGCTATTGATCTTGAGCTTGTGCCCGAGCCGGATAAGAGCGCGGTCTACTGCAAGGCAGTGGTGCGTTGCAATGGTCAGACCGGGGTTGAAATGGAGACACTGACCGCGGTGCAGGTCGCTTTGCTGACTATCTACGATATGTGCAAAGCGGTCGATCGCGGTATGGTGATTTCTGAGATTGGGCTGCTGGAGAAGTCCGGCGGCAAGTCCGGGCATTGGAAACGCTCAGCTACGGCTTGAGAACCAATCCACCCCGTTTGCAACGAAATTAGAGGTCGAGTCATGGACATTAAGGTGCGCTATTTCGCGAGTCTTCGTGACCGCATGGGTCGCTCAGAGGATCAGGTAAAAGTCTCCAAAGACAAGCCGACGGTGGCTGATGTCTGGAGTGCTGTTTCGAAGGATCCGATTCCGCCTACCATTCTGGTGGCGGTCAATATGGAATACACTAATGCCAGTCAGGAGCTGAAAGCCGGCGATGAGGTGGCTTTTTTCCCGCCGGTAACGGGAGGTTGACCATGAAAGTTTTCATCACCAAAGAGATCCTGGACCCATATAAGGAGATCATGGCTTATGAGCGTGAGGCGCTGCCTCCGGGTAAGCATGGTGGGGTGGTGAGCTTTGTTGGCACCATGCGCGACTTCAACGATGGTCAGGATGTGAGGGCCATGAACCTGGATTACTATCCGGGTATGACCGAGCATCACATTGAGCGCGTCTGTCAGGAAGCCATGAAAGGCTGGGATATCATGGACTGCATGGTGGTGCATCGCGTCGGTGAGATGGTGCCTACGGATCCGATCGTGCTGGTCGCGGTATGGTCGGCGCACCGCAAGGATTCTTTCGACGCTTGTCGCTACATCATCAATTACCTCAAAGAAAGTGCACCGTTCTGGAAGTGCGAGGTAACTACGCAGGGCCAAAAGCACTGGGTGGAAAAGAACTCGGAAGATCCAGGCGTCGCCAAGCGTGTTGCGCTCAAGTCAGCCTGATTCCAGAAAACCTTGTTGTCTTCTCTAAAGCGCCCCTTGTGGGCGCTTTTTTTGAATACGGATCACCACTGCCCGTATATGTATTTCTGCCCTGAGCTGAAGAGTGTGAGCTAATGGAATCCGCCGTAGGAAGTAATATTTTTACTTATTTAATAATAATTGGGGCGCTAAAATAGCGCCGTAATTTTGTCGCTGGATTGAATCGTTCAGCTTTTGAGGAGAGAGTAATGAAAGCTCGTAGTTTTATTGGTCTCGCTGTAGGATATGCTTGGGTGTTTGTCCCGTTGACGAGCGCGCAAGCCCATCATGGTGGCGTCTCTGCCGCGTTTGGTCCTGGCTCACCGGTTGAAACTTCATCTCCAATGACGCTGCCACAAGGCAAGTTCGTGCTTTTTGAGCGCGTCGAGGTTGCGCCGTTCAAGACCTTCGGCGATCAGCGTGATGAAGGGGGTAACGACAAGTTTACGTTTACTAACACTTTGTTTGGATTCGGTATTACGGATGCTGTTTCTGGCTATGTCAGCTTGCCTTATGCGCGCAAAGAATTGATTAATGATAGTACGTCGCAGGGCTTTGGTGACATCAACCTCATTGTGCAATACGGCTTCAAGTACGGTTCGCGCGATGGATATAAAGGCTGGTATTCATTTGATCGCGATGACGCCACAGGCAAGGACTATACGTTGCCGGAGTGGAAGTTTGGTTTGTCGTTCAGTACAACGCTGCCGTCAGGCAAGATTCATAACAGAGATCGCAATGGCGAACCGCTGGATGTGAGCGTACAGCCTGGATTTGCGGTTCCGTCCTATAACATCACTGGTATTGCTTCTAAGATGGTTTCGTCGCACTGGACTTGGAGTGGCGATATCCAGTTTCGTACGTTTACCCTCAATGGAGGATCTGGTGGTGGTAAGCCAGGTAACGAGACTCGCCTCAATAATGCCCTTATATGGGAAGCTTTCGAAAATCGGGGAGCATTCTTGTCGCGTGTTGATTTGATCGGAGAAGCCAACTTCCTCGATTTGAGAAAGGATATGGACCAAGACAGGATCTTGGATGACGCCAGTGGTGGCAGCATGATGTATCTGTCTCCAGGAGCTCGTTTCACTTTCTATGACAGAGCAAGCCTTGGCTTGTTGTATAAGAAAATTGTCTGGAAAGATCTAAATCATGAAGATCAGCAGCAAGGTGGTGAAGGGCTTGAGAAATATCGCTTCATCGCCACGTTCTCGGTATCGTTCTAAGGGCTAGGGAGCCTCGCGGTAGAGAGCTGCCGCGAGGCTTTGTTCTCGCAGATGTTTATCAATATGGGGAGCGGTATGGCTACTTTTTTGGTACGTCGCAATTCCTGGTTACGGCTGCTGTCAATGCTGGGGCTGGTTTTGGTGCATCAGCAGAGCTACGCTCACCCGGGGCATGCTGACCCGATTACGATCAGCCGTTCCAGCAGTGTTTATCTTCAGAAGTTGCTGCCGCACTATCTCAAGATACAGAAGGCGCTTGCTCAGGAAGAGTTCAATGATGACGTCAAAGGAGCGGCCAGCGCCATTGAGCGCCTGGGGAAGGAAGCAAGCGCGAAGGAAACTGATCCTTCGGGACGCAAGATGTTCAGTGGGGTAGCAAAATGGGCCGCATCGATTGGAGCAGCAGGCGAAGTTGGTGATGCGCGTGAAGCATTTGATGAGCTCAATGATGTGTTACTGCCGTTTTTCAATGAGTGGCCTTCTCACCTTCTTGCGCACGATCTGGTGCTCTACACCTGCAACGATACCAAGCAATGGTGGCTGCAAACCAATGGTGACAAGGTGGCCGATCCATTCCGGGGCGCGTTGGTCCCTTGTGATGATCTCGTGGAAAAAGAACGATGATCAGGGCAGGTAATATGCGGTTCGTTCTGGGCTTGCTGATGTGGGGCGCGGCGTTTGCGGCGAGCGCCCATTATCCACTGCTGATCGGAGATCGCCCGCCGGATATGGGCGAGCGAGGTGGTTCCATCGATTTCACCTATGGTTTGGGAGAATTGTATGAGCGAGTGTATGCCGATGCTAGGCGGCCCGATTGGATACGGGCGTATACCTTCGATGGTCAGATCGTAGATCTGACCAAGCAGCTCAAAGCCGCTGGTCCGATCTCCAAGCTCAAATACGATTCCAAACGTATTGGGGATACTTGGGTAGTGGCGCATGTTCCGATGTCCTGGAGTGATCACGACTCGGCTTTTAGCGAAACTACGGTGCGTACGCTCGTGCATCAGGGGCTTTCCCGTGGCTGGGAGACGCCGCTGGGCTTTCCCTTGGAGATCGTATTACTCAACCAGCCTTATGGAATCCTGCCAGGTGATGCCATCAGATTCGAAGTGTTGCGCGATGGCAAACCTCTCGCGGATGCAAAAGTTTACGCTGAGAAATATTACGATCCTCCGCTAAAGAAGCCTTATCCCTCGCAAGCGCTGATGACGCGCACGGCACGTACAGATCGTAACGGAATCGCTATGGTCAATCTGCACAGCCCAGGATGGTGGGTGCTGTTTACCACGCTTGAATTAGATGAGCGAAAAGAAGGTGGAAAATCAGGTCCTGCCAGTTTGCAGGATACTGTATGGATTTATGTCGATCAAAGACCAGGCAGTTTGAATTGACCCTCGATTTTCCCCGGGATTGCATGAGGCGATCCTGGGGAAATCTTTCCTGAAGAGCGAGCTGTGCTCGGGTATCGGAAAAGCAGCGAGCATTTCGTGGAAGCAAGACGGCGATAAGCTTTGGTGGTAATATCCAACTTGATTACTTATGATAGTCTACTGATTCATAGCGTGGCCCCCTATCATGCGTGCCTCAATATCCCTTGTTTTTCTTGGATTTTTTCTGCTCTTTGTCGGAGCGGTACATGCGCACAAGGTCAATATGTTTGCGCATGTGGAAGGCGAGCAGGTTATCGTCGAAGGGTATTTCGCAGACGGCAAGCCAGCTGAAAAAGCAAAGATCGAGGTATTGTCGCCGAGCGGAGAGAGTCTGCTGACGGGGACGGCTGATGCGAAAGGTTTATTTTCCTTTGTTATCCCTCAGATCAGCGATCTGCGTATCGTGCTCTATGCAGGCATGGGGCATCGTTCTGAATACACCATTCCGGAAGCGGAATTAGCGGGCGCCACTGCCGCGCCTTCTGCGGCGGCGGAGTCGACTGATAAGGTGGAAGCTGGCAACGGCAGCGATCAGTCTGCTTCCCCAGTGGCTCCCACTGAAGTTGAGGCCATGGTGCGCAAGGCGGTTGGAGAAGCGATGCTGCCTGTCGTGCGCGGACTTTCCGAGCTCAAGGAGCAGCGTGGTGTCAGCGACATCGTCGGTGGCATCGGTCTCATCGTAGGGCTGATAGGTGTGTTTTTTTATGTGAAGGCGCGCCGCATGCTCGCCGCGGGTTCGGCCAAGAGCAGCGGTGTTTCAGGTCGGGGCAGTAGCGACCGATAAGTTCCCATCTTTGTCTATTCACCTAGCTGATGCATATCTCTGAGGGCATATTGCATGGTCCGACGCTGGCGGCCGGTTTCGTCGGCGCAGGTCTCATCGCGGCGGCGACCATGCGTAATATGGACATGGAAGAGATCCCGAAAATCTCGGTGATCACTTCTGTATTTTTCGTTGCCTCACTGATCAAAGTGCCGATCGGCCCAAGCAGCGTTCACCTCATTCTCAACGGGCTCGCTGCAGTAGTGCTAGGATGGCGCGCCTTTCCCGCCATTCTGCTCGCCATTATTCTCCAGGCCATTATTTTCGGGCATGGAGGTGTGACCGTGATCGGTGTAAATGCAGTCATGCTGGGCGGCGGAGCGCTGGTTGCTTATATGGTATGGCAGCAGCGGCATCGCTTTCCCAATATGAAGCGCAGGGAGTTTGTGTTCGGCGCGCTAGCGGGGGCGACAGCAACCATCAGCTCAGGAATCGTGCTCGCGCTCGCGTTGGTGACAACAGGCGAGGCCTTTGCGGGAGTTGCGCTTGCTGTGCTGGCGGCGCATATCCCTATCATGCTGATCGAAGGCGCGGTCGTTGGAGCTTGTGCTGACTTCCTGCAGCGCGTGAAGCCGGAGGTACTGGCAGGGCAGTCTACCCGGGCGGATCGCGGCTGACATCGGCTGCCTTCATCCCAGGACTCCTCCATGGCTCTCGACATTGATCGCTATGCTCACCTCGGATCGCCTATCCAGCGTTGGGATCCACGCTTCAAAATCGCTGCACTCCTTCTGCTGATTCTTGCTATCGCTCTACTCAAGACGCTGCCGATGGCGGCAGCAGCGCTGACTGTAGCAATAGTCATACTGCTGATTGCTGCGCTACCCATGCATTTCGTGTGGCATGGGATGACTTTCATTCTGGTGTTTCTGATCCCGTTCTTCATCGTCATGCCACTGACTTATCCGGGAGAGGCGGCATTCAGAGTGTTAGGGCTGCCGTTCGCCTTAGAGGGCTTGCGCCTGGCGGCGCTGATTTTTATGAAAGCGCTTTCCATCGTCATGATCAGTTTCGCGATGTTTGGATCGAGCCGTTTCGATGTTTCCATGCTCGCGCTACAGCATTTGAAGTGTCCGCGCGTGCTGGTGCAGATGCTGCTTTTTACCTATCGCTATACCTTCGTCTTTCTCGACGAAATGGAGCGCATGTATACCTCGATGCAAGCGCGCGGCTTTATCGCGCGTACCGATCGGCGCACGTTGCGTGTCATCGGGCATTTCGTGGGCACGTTGTTGGTGCACAGCTTCGAGCGCACCGAACGCATTTACAAAGCGATGCTGTCCAAGGGATATCAAGGAGAGCTGCATTCGATGGTGCGCTTCCATTCGCACACCAGCGATTTCATCAAAGCAGCAGTAGTGCTGGTGCTGGCGCTGGCACTGGCGATTGCTGACATGAGCGGCCATTTCAGCCTCGCCGAACAGGCGTGGTTTTGATGCCAGCGGTTATCGCAACAACATAGGGCAACGGTTTCCGCCGTGAGGCGGGGAGGCAAGATGTCCAAACGAATCATTATCGACGTCGACAACGTCTGTTTCAGCTATCCCGATGGGCATGAAGTGCTCAAGGGATTGTCCTGTCGCATCGAGGAAGGTGAGAAAGTCGCATTGATCGGCCCGAATGGCGCCGGTAAGTCTACTTTCATGAGCCATCTCAACGGCGTTCAGTTGCCGGTGTCGGGGCGCATCGCGGTCGATGGCATTGAGGTACGCAAAGACACGCTCAAACAGATTCGGCGCAAAGTCGGCATCGTGTTTCAGGATCCGGATGATCAGCTCTTCTGCCCGACGGTGTTTGATGACGTGGCTTTCGGGCCGCTCAATCTGGGGCTTCCGCCAGAGGAAATCGAAGCGCGTGTGCGCGAGGCGCTGGCCGTGGTCGGTCTGCAAGGCTTCGAGGCGCGTTCGTCCTTTCACCTTTCCTTCGGCGAGCGTAAGCGTCTCGCGCTTGCGACTGTGTTGTCATATCAGCCCGAGATTCTGGTGTTCGATGAGCCGTCGACCAATATGGATCCGCTCAATCGTCGCAACCTGATCAGCTGGCTGAAGGAGACCGATCGAACAGTCTTGCTATGTACTCACGACCTCGATATTGCACTTGAGGTTTGCGACCGCTGTCTGCTGTTGGTGGATGGCAAGATCGCTGCCGATGGTCCGGCGGGCGACATTCTCTACAATCGCAAACTGCTGGAGAGCAACAAGCTTGAGTTGCCCCTGGCGCTGATGACGCACGAACTGTTGCATAACATTCTCCATCATCAGGACATGGAAGAAGGCGAGCGCCTCATCATCGGTAGATTCCTCCATGCTCACCGTCATGCTCATGGCCCGGATTCCGATCACCATGTGCATGTGCATACGCACGACCTTGATCACGCGCATTTGCATGAAGAGGTCGACGATGCGCATTTCAAAGAAATCCGCGACAAGGAGCAGCGCGAGCTGAAAGGAGAATAGCCGAGCCTGGCTATTCTCGACGCTCGCAGTAGCGGAGCGTTTATGCGCTCTTCAGCCGTAGGCTGTTGCCAACGACAAGCAGACTCGAAACACTCATCGCGCCAGCAGCTAGCATCGGGCTGAGCAGCAGGCCCGTAATCGGAAAAAGCGCGCCTGCCGCTACCGGAATCAAGGCGACATTGTAAGCGTAGGCCCAGAAGAAATTGCCGCGAATAGTGCTGAGCGTGCGGCGCGCAATCCGGAGCGCATCGAGCAGGGCGCGCGGGTCACCGCGCATCAAAATGACATCTCCCGCTTCAATCGCGACATCCGTGCCCGTTCCAATGGCGACGCCGACATCAGCTTGTGCCAGCGCTGGAGCATCGTTGATGCCATCGCCAACGAACGCAACGCGACGGCCTTCGCCTTGAAGTCGTTTGATCTCATCGGCCTTTTGATGGGGCAGTACTTCGGCGACAACCAAATCAATGCCTGATTCGCGTGCTATCGCGGTTGCGGTGTGTCGATTGTCCCCACTCAGTATGCCGACTCGCAGTCCCATGGCATGGAGCGCTGCCACGGTCTCCTTGCTGCCTTCCTTGAGTGGATCCGACAC
Organism: Chromatiales bacterium; assembly: GCA_031285245.1. GTDB lineage: Bacteria > Pseudomonadota > Gammaproteobacteria > SZUA-140 > SZUA-140 > JAITWN01. The sequence goes on from JAITWN010000171.1 coordinate 11,123, forward strand.
CGCGAGGGCTCCCAGCAGGCGTTTGTCTTCTGCGACGTAAAGTACTGATCGACCCTGCTCCGCCCAGGCGTTAACCGTCTCGCGCGTGGTTGCCGTGTCTATTCCGGATTGCTGCATGAAGCGCTCGGATCCAAGTCTCAGCGTTTTGTCTTCAAGCTGTGCGCAAATGCCAAGCCCAGGCACAGCATCGACTTTGGTTGCCGCTTCAACAGTGATGTTGCGTGCGCGCGCTGCTTGCACGATGGCGTGAGCAATAGGGTGCTCGCTGTGCGCTTCACCGCGCGCGGCTATGGTGAGCAACGCGTCTTCATCGCCATCAACTGCGTAAAGATTGGTGAGCAAAGGGCGACCTTCTGTGAGCGTACCGGTTTTATCAAAAATAACAGTGTCGATGCGTGCCAGCAGTTCCAACGCAGTGCCGCGCCGGAAGAGCACTCCTCCTTCTGCTGCTCTGCCGCTGCCCACCATGATGGCGGTCGGTGTTGCGAGTCCCATGGCGCAGGGGCAGGCGATGAGCAGGACGCTAACGGTCGCAACGAAGGCGTGACTTAGCGCAGGAGATGTGCC
>JAITWN010000081.1 GCA_031285245.1 Chromatiales bacterium
AGCTGGAGGCCCACTCGACCAGGCCGGGATCGACCGCCCGCTCGAACTCGAACACGCGCCGGTATACATCGCCGCTGGAGGCGATCGCGATCACCACGACGCGGCCCGGCTGGAGGCGCAGCACCTCGACCCGGTGGATCGTCGCGGTCGCGGCGAGCCGCGGCGCGCTCACCATCGCGACCAGGTTGGTGACCCTGGCGAGCGCCGCCGTCGTCTCCCGCATCGCCTCATCGACCTCGCGTCGCAGCCGCGATAGCGACAGCTCCACCCGCGCCGCCCCCGACGCCGTCCAATCGCGGACCCTGAACCCTCCCTTTCTCCCGCCGATAACCCGCCATACCCTGAAAAACCACCATGCCCACCGAAGCCACCACCAGCCCCCGTCTCTACGAATCCGCTGAAATGCCCGCGGTTCTGCCTAATTTTTGCAGCGTCGGGGCGGTGTTCACGGTGGTGCTTTGTGCGGAGCTGCTGGCGTTCGTGTTTGCGCTGGCGATGCCGGCGCGTGAAGGTGGGCAGTGGGCGACGCTGGGATTGTTGTCGCTGTTCGTGCAATGGGTGACGCTTTCCTGCATGGCGCTGCTGTGTTTGCTGCGTCCGCGTTTGCAGCGTCTCGGCGAAGCGGGTGCGGCGATTGGTGCCTGGGGGCTGATCATGAGTGTGACGCTGCTCTTCAGTGCGCTCGCGCCTTATGTGGACGGAGTGGCGGATCGGAGTCTGCTGGGCGATCTGCCGGGTGGGGAGTTTATGCTGCGATCGCTCTCGATCGCCGGCATTCTTGCCTCCATCGTGCTGCGTTATTTCTATGTGCAGGCGCAGAATCGACGCCGCTTACAGGCCGAATCGCAGGCGCGATTGGCGGCGCTACAGGCGCGCATCCGTCCGCACTTTATGTTCAATGCGCTCAACACCATTGCTAGTCTCGCCCGCAGTCAGCCTGAGGTTGCCGAGGAGATGGTCGAGGACCTGGCTGAGTTGCTGCGCGCGAGCCTTGGCGACACGGCGCGGCTGATGACGCTCGATGAAGAGCTCGATCTCGCCCGGCGCTATCTCAGCATGGAGACTCTGCGTATGGGCGAGCGCTTGCGCTATCGCTTTGCGTGCACGGGGCTGCCGCGAGATCTGCGTGTTCCTGCGCTGATCGTGCAGCCATTGGTTGAGAACGCGGTCTATCACGGCATCGAGCCGCTGCCCGCAGGCGGTGAAGTGGCTGTTGAAGGTATGTGTCAGGGCGGCGTCGTCACGCTAACGGTGAGCAACCCCAAACGGATCACACCGCCGCGTCATGGTCGCCGCGGGCATCACATGGCGCTCGACAATATTCGCGAGCGTTTGCGTCTGCATTACGGACCCAGCGCGCGCCTCGAGGTGGTGGATGCGGGCGATGCGTTTCAGGTAAGTCTGATTTTTCCGCTGCATGCGACTGAGCAGGCCAGGGCGGCAGCATGAAAGTATTGATCACCGATGATGAGGCGCTGGCGCGCGAACGTTTGCGCCGCTTGCTCGCAGAGATCGGTGGCATCGAAGTCGCCAACATTGAAGTGGTTGGCGAAGCGGCAAGCGGGGGTGAAGCGCTGGAACTCGCGGCGCGATTGCAGCCTGATGTGGTGCTGCTCGACATCCGCATGCCGGGGATCGATGGCATCGAAGCCGCGTTACATCTGTGTGCGCAGGAGCCCTCGCCAGCAGTGGTGTTCACTACCGCTTATGGTGATCACGCGCTCTCGGCTTTCGAGGCCAACGCGGTCGATTATCTGCTCAAGCCCATTCGCAAACAGCGTCTCAAACAGGCGCTCGAAAAAGCTGCGACGCTGCGCCGTGCGCATTTGCAGGCGGTGCGCGATAGTAGTGGCAGCGGTCCGCGTACACACATTTGTGTGCGTGGCGCCGGTTCGCTGCGGCTGATTCCGCTTGCTGATGTCATCTGGTTTCAGGCCGATCAGAAGTATGTATCGGTGCGACATCGCAATGGTACGGTGCTCATCGATGAATCACTGGTCGCGCTGGAGCGGGAATTTGCCGATGCCTTCGTGCGTGTGCATCGCAATATGTTGGTGGCAACGCGGCTCATCACCGGTTTGCATAAACTCAGCGATGGCGCGAGCCAGCTCATGCTGAGCGCATGCCAAGAACAGCCCGAAGTCAGTCGTCGCCATCTGGCGCAGGTGCGCGCTTTGATCGCTGCGCGCGGCTGACTTTTTTCATTTGCCTGCCCGGGGGTTAACGCTTAGCATAGCGAAGTCCCCCCGTTTTGAGATGTCCCAGCATGGCTGTCGCGCAGCAACTCCGTATCGCTACTCGGGAAAGCCCGCTTGCGCTGTGGCAAGCCGAGCATGTCGCGCGTCTGTTGATCGAGGCGCATCCGGGGCTCGGCGTTGAACTAGTGCGCATGACTACGCAGGGCGATCGCATCCTCGATGCGCCGCTGGCGAAAATCGGCGGCAAGGGGCTCTTCGTCAAAGAGCTCGAGCAGAGTCTGCTCGATCGCCGCGCCGATATCGCCGTGCATTCTATGAAGGATGTGCCGGTGGAATTGCCAGAAGGTCTGCATCTACCGGTGATCCTCGAGCGCGAACAGCCTTGTGATGCTTTCGTCTCCAATCATTTTCAGCGCCTTGATGATCTGCCGCTCGGCGCACGCCTTGGCACCTCTAGCCTGCGCCGCCAGGCGCAAATACAAGCGCGTCGCCCTGATCTGAAGATCATCAGCCTGCGCGGCAATGTGGGCACGCGTTTGCGCCGGCTCGATGAAGGCGAATATGACGCCATCATTCTTGCCTGCGCTGGTTTGGTGCGCCTTGGCCTTGAAGCACGCGTTCGTGAAAGACTCGGCGCTGATGTCTGCCTGCCTGCCATCGGCCAGGGCGCGATCGGCATCGAAACGCGCGCCAATGATGAACGCGTCAATGCGCTGATCGCGGTGCTGGATCACGCGCCTACGCATGTGTGTGTCAGCGCTGAGCGCGCGCTCAACGCGCGTCTGGAAGGAGGCTGTCAAGTGCCGATCGCCGCGCACGCTGTGCTGAGCGGCGATCGCTTGCGTCTCGATGCGTTAGTGGGTCGACCCGATGGCAGCGAAGTGATTCGTGTCAGCGCGGATGCTGCCGCGGCTGATGCCGCCGCGCTTGGCACTCGTCTCGCCGATGATCTGCTCGCGCTCGGTGCGCGTGCCATTCTTGCCGAGGTCTATGCTGGCTGAGCGCGCAGAGCCGCTTGCCGGCACACGCATTCTGGTGACGCGCCCTGCGCATCAGGCGCAGGCACTATGTGAATTGATCAGGCGCGATGGCGGTGAAGCACTGGCGCTGCCGGTGATCGAAATCGCCCCGCCTGTCGATGCGCAGCTCGCGGCGCAGCGCGTGGCAAGCGTGCATGAATTCGATGTGGCCGTATTCGTGAGTCCGAACGCGGTGCGCAGTGTGCACGCGCTCATGGGTGATCGACCGTGGCCTGCGCGCACGCGCATCGCCGCTGTCGGACGCGGCAGTAGCGATGCATTGGAACAGTGTGGTTTGCGCGCAGACATTCAGCCAGCGGGTGAATTCAACAGCGAAGGTTTGCTCGCTGAAGGAGCTTTGCGTGATGTGCAGGGTTTGCGTGTACTCATCTTTCGCGGTGATGGCGGGCGTGAGCATCTGACGGATACATTGCGCGCGCGTGGCGCGAAGGTTTGTCATGCTGAGGTTTATCGTCGCGCGCTGCCTGAGGGAGCGGCGGCAACACTCGCACGCGTGGCTGCTGGCCCGGCACTCGATGCAATCATCGTCACCAGTAATCAAGGCTTGCAACATCTTTACGCAATGGCCGGAGAAACGTGGAGGCCGTGGCTGCGTGAGCAGCAACTAGTGGTAATCAGCACGCGCGCGGCAGCGCTGGCGCGTGAACTCGGTTTTCAGCAGGTTGCGCGCGTTGCGCCTGCAGCAAGCGATGCGGGCCTGATGGAAGTATTGCGCCAGCAGTTCGCTCGACAGGTCGATGGGCGTATCTGAACAAGGGATTGAGGGGGTACACGATGTCCAAAGGACCGGATGACAACGATTACCCAGGCGACGACAGCGTATCGCGCTTGATGGCGCCGATATCTGAGCGCAAAAAGGCGCAGCGCAAATCTGCGGAGGGAGCATCTACGTCGACAACCCAATCTGCTGCCGGTAGCGCGAATAAATCAAATGATGCTGCGCAGGAGAATCACGGATCTCGTTCTGGCGGCGGATTTGCCACCACGCTGGCGTCAGTTTCTTTGATCGTTGCGCTTGGTGCGGTGGCGGTCGGCTATTACGTGTGGCGTGATACTGATGCCCGCACTACGAAAGCGCTTGGCGATGTCGAGCATCGTATCGAGAGCAATACCAGTACGCTGGGTGATGCCTTGCGCGGTGAGATGAAGGCGCTTGATCAACGTCTGAACACCATTCAGGAAGCGCACTCTGCGCTGAGTGAAGAGATTCGCGCAGCGCTCGAAGCATTCAATCGACCGGCGTTGACGCCGGTCGATATCGAGCGTTTGATGCTGATCGCCAATGATGCGGTGACTTTGCAGCGCGAGCCTGAGCTTGCGTTGACGGCGCTGCGCATGGCGGATAAAAGACTCAGCGCGCTCGGTGATCCCGCCTATGCCGGCGTGCGTCGTCAGCTCGCTGATGAAATCGCCACACTCGAAAATGCGCCACGTCCTGATATCGCCGGCATCGCTTACGGGCTTGCGGTTATGCAAAAGCAACTTCCCAGCTTGCAGCCGCATATCGGGCCGAAGCATATGAGCATGGATGCTAATGGCGTGCCACAAGCAGCTGTTGCGGATGAAGCATCAGACCCGCCGCGCTGGCGGGCAGTTTTATCGGAGCTGTGGCAGACCCTGCGCTCAATGGTAGTGATCCGTCGCACGGGCGCTGAAGAAAGCCCGTTGCTCGCGCCCGAGCAGCAGAGCGCGCTGGTGCAGAATATTGGACTGCGCCTTGATTCGGCGCGCATGGAAGCGCTGCGCGGTGATCAGGCCAATTTTCGCATCGATGTGCAGCAGGCGCGTGACTGGTTGCAGCAATATTACGATGCACAGCAGCCGGTGACGGCGAAGCTGATCGCACGTCTCAATGAATTTGCCACTGTTGAACTGCAACCCGCGCTGCCGGATATTTCGGGTTCACTTGCTACCTTGCGTGGCGTGATGCAAAAGCGCGTCAGCGCAGCTTCAGCGGGGAGCGTAGCGAAATCGCGTTCGCAAGCGCCAGCGGAATCAGCGCCTCCGGCATCGAATTCAGCTCCGACTGCACTAACACCACCAACAAGCAATGTAGCACCGCCGGCGGCGGCTCAAACACCTGCGTCGTCATCAACGCAGCCACAACCCGCTGCACCAGCGCAATAGTTACGAGGCTGCCGCGATGAGACGCCTCTTTTTATTTCTCTTTATCCTTCTCGCTGGAGTCGGGATCGCTTTTTATGCGCAGCGCGATCCGGGTTACGTGTTGGTGCAGTTTAACGGTTGGACGTTGGAGTTCAGCGTTACCTTTGCGCTGCTGGCGCTGATCAGCGGATTCACATTGTGTTATGTGCTGATCCGTATCATCGGCGCGGGCATGGGCTTGCCGGAGCAATGGCGCGGTTGGCGCAAGCGTCGCGCCGAGCAGCGCGCGCTCGGTGGGCTCGATCGTGGTTATGCGGATCTGCTCGAAGGTCGCTGGGAGCGTGCTGAGAAGCGTCTCGTGGGTGCTGCGCGTGGTCGTGAGAATTTGTTGCTTGCTTGGCTGGGAGCGGCGCGCGCTGCTCAGGAACAAGGTGCGGAGCGGCGTCGCGATGATTATCTGCGTCGCGCGGCGAGTGGTGCACCGGATGCCGAAGTCGGTCTGGCGCTGGCGCAGGCCGAGATGCAGCTTGGCAGAGAGCAGTTTGCGCAGGCGGCGGCCAATCTCGATCGTTTGCATGGTATGGCGCCGCGCAATACGCAGGTCGCTGTGCTGCGCCTGCAACTTGCGCTGCGTCTTGGTGATTGGCGAGGCGTGCTCGAACAATTGCCGGATCTGCGGCGTCGTCATCTGATCCCGGCAAATCGGGCCGAAGAAATCGAGCAGCGCGCTGCTGCCGGCATGCTGGATGATCCGCAATTACAGAGTGAATCTGATCTCGCGGTGACCTGGTCGCAGCTTCCAAAACCAATCCGTCGTAACAGCGAATTGCTGCGGCGTTATCTCTCGCGTCTGGCCGAGAATGGTGCGGGTGTGCGTGCTGAGCGTTTGACGCGCGAGACGATCCAAAATCATTGGGATCCGGCTTTGGTGGAGCTCTATGGTTTGATCGATAGCAACGACACTCGCAGGCAGATCAGCGAAGCCGAAGGTTGGCTGCGTCGCCACAGTGATGATGCGGTCTTGCTACTGACCCTTGGCAGACTGTGTCGTCGTCAGGGGCTGTGGGGCAAGGCGAAGGATTATTTACAGTCCTGTGTGCAAAATGGTGGTTCGCGCGTTGCCTGTGATGAGCTTGCGGTAGTGCTTGAAACGATGGGTGAACGCGATGCGGCGTTGCACTATTACCGCCGCGGTATCGAAGTGGCGGGCTCGAAGGAGCAGCGTTTTTCCTGGCGTGAGACTTATGTGCGCCGCTTGCCGGCGCCGGATGAAATTCTTTCCCGCTGAAAAACCTCCGCTTCGTCATGGCGAGGGGCGCCAGACGACTTTAGCCCCGTGGCAATCCATACGTTATGTGGATTGGTTCGCCTCGCAATGACGACGACGCAGCGCTTCCTTAACCCGTGCGCCGCGAACGGCTGCGATGACGTCTGTTGCCACCGCCTGGTGGCGCAGATGAGCGGCCGCTGCGCGGACGCCGGCGAAATTCCTCACGTTTACGCTTCTCGGGTTCGATCAGCGTTGGTATTAGATCGCTGCTGACATGCGCGGCTTTGATCTTGTGCCCGATGTAGGTCTCGATCTCTGGTAGCGAGAAAGCGTAGGTCTCGCACGCAAAGCTGATTGCTTCACCGGCTGCGCCCGCGCGCGCGGTGCGGCCGATGCGATGCACATAATCTTCCGGATCGTGCGGCAGATCATAATTGATGACGTGGCTGACATCAGGAATGTGCAGGCCGCGCGCAGCGACGTCAGTTGCAACCAGCAGCGGTAACTGCCCATCCTTGAACTGCGCGAGCAGCTCGATGCGCTTTTTCTGCGGAACATCTCCCGACAGCGTCTCAGCGTGGATACCGTTGGCATTCAAATATTCGCGCAGCTCATGGCCGGCTTCTTTGGTGTTGACGAACACCAGGATGCGCGTTGGTTCGAGCTTTCGCAGCAAGCCGACCAGCAGCGGGATCTTTTCGTTGTTGGAGGTGTAGTAAACCGATTGCTCGATATTGTCCGCGGTCACGGTGTCGCGCACTAGGCGCACTTCCTGCGGATTATTCATGTGCTCGTAAGCAAGCTCGAGCACGCGCAGTGACAGCGTTGCGGAAAACATCATGTTGAGACGGAGCTCGGGTTTTGGCATGCGCCGCAGTAGGAAACGAATATCTTTGATGAAGCCGAGATCAAACATGCGATCGGCTTCATCGAGCACGGCGACTTCCACCGCACGAAAATCGAACACATGCTGCTTGTGATAATCGATGATGCGCCCCGGCGTGCCGATGAGAATATCAACGCCTTTTTCTAGGCTTTCGCGCTGTTCGCGATAACCCGTGCCGCCGTAAACGACGTCGATATTGAAGCCAGTATATTTGCCGAGCAGGAGTGCATCGCGATGAATCTGGATGGCGAGCTCGCGCGTCGGCGCGATCACTACCGCACGTGGCTGATTGGGTTTGCGATCAGCAGCGGGCGTATGCGTCAGCAAGCGATTGAAGAGCGCGATGAGAAAAGTCGCGGTTTTACCGGTGCCGGTCTGCGATTGGCCGCACACATCGCGACCTTGTAACGCAAGGGGCAGGGTCTGCGCCTGAATCGGCGTGCAGAAGGTAAAGCCTGCTTCGGTGACGGCCTGGGTAATCTGCGCCGGCAGTCCCAGCTCGGAAAACGCGATATTGCTCAGATGCTTGTTCTGCATGGCGGCAGAGCATAGCAGATTTGTTCGCCTCGTTGTGACGCATCCGGTAGCCATCGTATTTTCTGATGGCCGGTTTTGATGGTACCCTGACGGCGTTTTCAACGGGCGACTGGATGATCCGGTGCGAGTCACTGACGGTTTGGCTGGAGGATTAGGTGAGCGATAAAATTCAGCATGTTTCGGACTCGGAATTCGAGACGAAGGTGTTGCAGTCGGCGTTGCCGGTGCTGGTGGATTTCTGGGCGGAATGGTGTGGGCCCTGCAAGATGATCGCCCCCATCCTGGATGATGCGGCCGGTGAATATGCAGGCCGGCTGACGGTAGCCAAACTCAATATCGATGACAATCCGCTTACCCCGCCACGTTACGGTATTCGCGGCATCCCCACGCTGATGTTGTTTAAGAACGGCAACGTCGAGGCAACCAAAGTTGGGGCGGTTTCCAAGTCTCAGCTTGCTGCCTTCATCGACAGCAATCTCTAGAAGAATCGGCACAGCGGATCGAGCGGACACGGATAGTCCGCTCGCATCATTGCCGCAAAAAACACTGGACCTTCTCCGGTCTTTGGTGATAGCGTAAGCTGCAAAATCACCAAGACACCAGCTGTAAGCCTGCGGCGTTTTTTCCATCTTTAATTGACGTACACCCCTGTCTGGACGCGTGGGTCTGCTTGGTTTGCAGCTTTCCTCCTTCGTTTTTCTGGCCACTCATCTAACCCGGAACGTTTAACGACGTCATGAATCTGACCGAACTCAAGAAAAAATCCGCCGCCGATTTGCTCGCGCTGGCTGAATCGATGGGCATCGAAGGGATGGCGCGCTCGCGTCGCCAGGATGTGATCTTCGCTATCCTCAAGTCACACGCCAAGAAAGGCGAAGACATCCACAGCGAAGGTGTGCTGGAAATTCTGGAAGACGGCTTTGGTTTTTTGCGTTCCGCCGACAGTTCTTATCTCGCTGGTCCTGATGACATCTATGTTTCACCAAGCCAGATCCGCCGTTTCAATCTGCGTACCGGCGACACGGTTTCCGGCAAGATCCGCCCGCCGAAAGAAGGTGAGCGTTATTTCGCGCTGCTCAAGGTCAACGAGATCAACTACGAAGCGCCGGAGATCGCCAAGAGCAAGGTGCTGTTTGAAAATCTCACGCCGCTCTTCGCCAATCAGCGCCTCACCATGGAGCTTGGCAACGGTAGCACGGAGGACATCACGCCGCGTGTGATCGAGCTCGTCGCTCCGATTGGTAAAGGTCAGCGCGGCATGATCGTTTCACCGCCCAAGGCCGGTAAGACGATGATGTTGCAAAACATCGCACATTCGATTGCGATCAAGAGCCCGGAATGTCATCTCATCGTGCTGCTGATCGATGAGCGTCCTGAAGAAGTCACGGAGATGGAGCGCTCAGTGCGCGGCGAAGTAATTTCCAGCACCTTCGATGAGCCCGCCAGCCGCCATGTGCAGGTTGCTGAGATGGTGATCGAAAAGGCCAAGCGTCTCGTCGAGCACAAGAAAGACGTCGTCATCCTGCTCGATTCCATCACGCGTCTCGCGCGTGCGTACAACACCGTCGTGCCGTCTTCGGGCAAGGTGCTCACCGGTGGTGTCGATGCCAACGCGCTCCAGCGCCCCAAGCGTTTCTTCGGCGCCGCGCGCAACATCGAAGAAGGCGGCAGTCTCACTATCATCGCCACCGCGCTGGTCGAAACCGGTTCGCGCATGGATGATGTGATCTACGAAGAATTCAAAGGTACCGGCAATATGGAAATCCATCTGGATCGCCGTATCGCCGAGAAGCGCATCTATCCCGCTATCAATCTCAATCGCTCCGGCACGCGCCGCGAAGAGCTACTCACCGATCAGGATGAACTGCAGAAAATGTGGATCCTGCGCAAACTACTGCATCCGATGGACGAACTCGCCGCCATGGAATTCCTCATCGACCGTCTCAAAGTCACCAAGAACAACGCGGAGTTTTTTGACTCGATGAAGCGCTGATTTCATTCTTATAGGTTGGGCGTTCTCAACGCGAAGCCCAACGTTCTATCCTCACCGAGCTTCTTGGTGGGATGTTGGGTTTCACTGCGTTCAGCCCAACCTATGATTTTTTCCAAAGCCCGGTGTGAGATCACCGGGCTTTTTATTGCGGTAGGTAGCGGTCGAAAGGAAGGCGATCGTTGCGAGTGATCGCGATGCGCCCGTCCGCTCCGGGGCGGCCGAGCATGTTGAGTGATGCTTCAAGCGCGCTTGCAGCGCCGTCGCGTGCGGAGGCGCGTCCGTTGAATTGATATTCACCGGTTGGCTGCAGCACCACAGTGCCTTCTGCTTGTAGCGGTCCACCGGTGTCCTGCAAAACACCGCGGATGCGATTTTCACGGCGATCAGTTTCAAATTGCATGGTCAGGCCGCCGAGCATGATATCGAGTGGTGGTTCGAGACCGAGTCCGCTCGCTTCCACTTTGCCATCGAGTTCATGCAGCTCACCGCCGCTGATGCTTACGCTATCGATGTTGGCGTTGATGCGCCCGGTCAGTCCCATGTCAGGCTCGCCGCTGAGAGCAACGAGCGCGTTCACCGGCACGGCATTCAATCGCAGATCGCGCGCGTAGAGCGTCCCGCGCAGACTGCGTCCGACGATGGCGACTATGCCACCGCCAGCGATGTCTGCTTTCACGCGCATCTCGGTGCTGGCGCGCAGCAATGCCGCGGGGCGGAAAGTCCAGCTTGGTTTGTCGATCGTCAGCGTGCCGATACGTAGCGCCTGTGCTTCCCCATGCCACAGCGTGCCTTCGATGCCGTAGATCTGTGCGTTACTTCCGCTCCAGCGATGGATCAGCGCAGCGGGCAATGTGATCAGCAGAAATATCAGATAGACGGCGAGGAAGAATAGGGCGTAACGCAGCCCCGTCGTATTAAAGCGTAGCCGGCTCGTGTTCAAGCGCAATCGTGGCAGATTCATGGCGCGGGTGCCTGTAGCAATAGGCGTGCGTTGACGAGGCCGGGTTCAGGTCGATTGTCGACGGTGACATTATCGATGCGAATCTGGGAACGGTTTACTAATTGTTCGAGCCAGTTGGTCATGTCATCGAAGCCGGCCTGCTCGAGCACGATGCGTACACGATCGTTGCCTTCGGGCTCCACGCGACGAATCGCTGGGCCTAGCCCTGCTTCGCGCGCAGCGCGATCGCTGAGCGCCAGCAGCGACTGATGTTCCGCCGGCTGGCGTGGTTGCGTCTGGCGCAGACGCCGCACTTCCTGCGCGGAGGTTTGCATCCATTGCAGCAGCGCGCGCTGATCGCCGATCGTTGTGCGCATGCGATCCACTCGCGTGTCGAGCGGAAGCCACACACCGAAACTAAGCACCGCCAGCACGAGTATTGCGCCACCCAGCGCGAGCAGCAGACGTTCGTTTTGACCAAGGCCAGCGAGATAACGCTTCATGGCGCGGCTCTCACTTGTAGGCGCGCTTCGATGTGATCTTGCACGTTACTCGCAGATTGGATTTCAGCGCGCATGCCGGCTTCGCTGCTGACGCGTCCGACCAGGGCGTCGAGGTTCTGGAGATCCGGGGCCACCAGTGCGAGATCGAGTCGCCCTTCCTGATAGCTGATGCGTTGCACCTGAAGTCCCGGCGTCTGGCTGAGTAGCGGCGCCACGCCGCGCAGCATGTCCATGAAGCCGCCACTTTCGCCGCCGCCGTGGCGCAATGCTTCGAGTCCACGCTGCATTTGCGCGCGCGGATCGACGATGCGTTGTGCTTCCGGGAAAGCTTCGCGATAGGTATTTTCGATGGAGGTACGCAGCTGCGTTTCCTCATGGCTGAGGCGCAGATAGTCGTAGAGCAGCACGCTGAAATTGAGCACCAGCAGTGTGCCAAGCATCACGGCTGCGGGTAGCCACCGCCGATAGAGTTTGCCGAGGCGTTCGCGGCGACTGTATTTGCCAAGTAGCAGATCGATTGCAGCTGCGCTCTCGGCGTGCGCTGCCAATGCTTCGATCGGCGGGCCAGGCAGCGGCTCGGGCAGGATTTCCAGTCCGAGCGTGGCAAGGCCGTTGAAATCTGCCATGTATTCTTCGGGCGCATAAACGCGCAATTGCGTCGGATGCACTTCGACCGCTTCTTCGAGCACGCTCGCTAGCACGACGGCGAGGTTGTCTGGATCTATGGCGAGTCCTTCCTGCGCGTCGGTGCGTAGTAGCACCATGCCTTCATCGTCGAGCAGCGTCCAGCTACCGGGCGCGTAAGGTGTGGCGAGCAGATCCGGGATCATGCGCTCGGGTTCGATATCGTACTCGCGCAGAATGGTCAGCCAGCGCTCGAAACGTACGCGATCGACGGCGACTACTGGCACTATGCCGTCGCTGCGGCGCGTGCCCGGGACGAGATGCATGTCCTCGACGTCTTGCGCCAGTCGCTCTTCGAGCGCATAAGGCAGGGCTTGCAGCAAACGCTGGCGATTGCGGGCGGGAACATCGACGGTTGTGATCAGCATGTCTTCGGCGGGCGCGAGGAAGATGGTGCGCATGCCCGCGCATACGGCCGATGCTTCTTCGAGCGAGCCGCGCATGGTCTCGCCAAGGCCGTGATCGCTGGTGGTGATCCATTCGCAGACTTGTGGCGCGCTGCCGCCGCGGATGAAACGCAGGAATACGGTGTCCAGCATCAGAAACTACCCTGATTGCGCGAGACGATGATCAATTGCGCGCTCTGCGTGCGTGCGACCAGACTGTGCAGATTGATCTGATTGCGTTCATAGCGCACGTTGCTGTTGATCATGAAATACGAGCTCGAAACTGCAATGTCGGAAATCTGCACCTGGCGCTGCGCGATGGCCGGGTGAGCCATAAAATCTTGTATGGTCTGATAGCCTTCATCACCGCGATCCGTCACCAGTTGTTCTGCGTCGGTTTCGCTCAGTCCGTCGACGAGCGCCATCAGCACCGGCATGGTGGCGGTGTTGATGTTGATCGCGGATTTCTCTGACAGCGTGGAAATATGCGGAATCAGCGCCTGGTAAATCTCCGGCGTAACGCCGCTGACCAATAATAACTCACTCGGATGCACCATGGGCGAGTTTGCCGGGCGGTAAGGTGGTGTCATCTCAAGGTAAGCGCTGTCTTCGGCGCCATCAGGAAAGCGGGTTTCGCTGTCTGGATCCAGCCAATCGACCAGTGCATCGACGAAGCGATCTTCCTGGCCTACCGCGTGCACCAATCGCCGGAAACGTTCGATCTGCGCCGGCACCGCTGCGCCGGAGGCGTCGACCAGATTATTGAGATTGAATCTGCCCTGCATGTCTTCAATAAAGCCGCCAACCTTCGCGCCTTCGACGTCGATCGGAGGCAAAAGCGTTGCCCATGGTTCTTTGGGATGGTCGATGGTGTTTTCGCGGCGGTCACGCGCCAAGAGCTGCTTGGCCCAGGATTCAACGCCGAGCGCGAACAGCCACGCCTGGTCGAGCTCCATGACGTTGGTGCTGCGACGGATGTCGATGTGCTGGCGTTGTGCCATCGCCGCTGCGACAACGGCAGCAACGGAGGTAACCAGCAGCGCAGTGAGCAGCGCGACGCCAGCCTGGCGCCATTGGCGTTTCATGAGGGCGGATCTGCAACTATGCTGCTGTCAGACTGCGGCAGCGACGATTGTTGTGACGAGTCTTGAGGCGAATTCCGAGATGAGTCCTGGGATGAGTCTTGGGAAGGCTGCGCACCGGTGTTGGTCTGTGGTGGCAAGCCAGGCGCGATCTGGAACAAGCGTGTGATGCGGTCCCAGTGCCCGGTGTCGACGCTGACTTCTATCGCGCGCGGTAGCGCGCTCGTGGTGGCTGGATCAGCGCCTGAGGGCGGCCAGAACTCATGCCATTCATTCTTGGTGTCGAGAAAGCGCAGCCCCAGCGCTTTAACATCATGCAGTAGGATGGCGGCGCGCGGTTCGCTACCCTGCGCGCGATCAAGCGTCTGCCAGCTCAAGCGGCGCAGCGCACCCTCTTGGACCAAATAACCGACGCGTTGCAATTCACTGCGCTGAAGGCCGGCTGGATTGCGCCAGCCGCCACGGGTGAATTCCAGTTGCCCGCCGGTGCCGATCATCGCCATCGCGCGATCGCCGAATTCATCGCGTATCGGGCGATTGATCGCCTGCTGCACATCACGACCGATGGTGAGCATGGCGATCTGGAGCTCGCTGAGCAGTTCGGCATTCGTGGCAGCACGTTCACGCGCATCGAGTACCGCGCGCAGGCCGCCGTAGGCCATCGCCGAGAGCACGGCGAACAGCGCCAGCGCTACCAGTAGTTCGATGAGTGTGAATCCGCGTGTGCGTGTCATTGCGCGGGGCGTTCCAGATAGGCGATGGCGGTAGCGTCGACACGATCACGATGGTCATCGGCACTTACGTCGACATCGACGCGGCGAATGCTGTCATCAGGCGTTGCAATGATGCGCATGCTCCAGTGCCAGTCGCGACCTGCAAGGTGCACGCTGCCGTTTGATTCGTTCGGGCCGGGCCAGGTACCGAGCAGTTGCTGTTCGGTGATGCGATCCATCGCGACCCAGTGCGCGATGGTGCGATCCTGCATGCGCACCATGCTGGCAATGTAGTGGCTGCTTTCGGCGACCACGGCGCCGAGCGCGATTGCTACGATGGCGAGCGCTACCAGGATTTCGATGAGCGTGAAGCCGCCATGCGTGCAGTAGCTAGCGGTCGCGGTTGTGGGGTTGGGGGGGGTGGGCCGGAACCCCCCCCGATGGGGAAAAACGGTGTAGGGAAGCGAGA
>JAITWN010000136.1 GCA_031285245.1 Chromatiales bacterium
AGGCGTGGGATCCTGAACTAGTTGCCAGTGGCACCGAAATGGATCATTTACGCCGGCGGTATCTTGAACGCTTTATGCCGCACTTCGAGCGTATGACCGATTTGCTGCGCATCGAGGAACGTATCGACGCCAGCTATCTGGCAGGCTGGGATCAGGCGGAAGACCTCAAGGATGCGCTCAAACGCTCATTACCCGCAGATCGGGCCATCGGCTATACGCGGCTCGGTCCGCATCGCGCAGATATCGCGTTTAAACGCGGTGCAGCGCAGGTACGTGAAGATCTTTCGCGAGGACAGATCAAGATTCTGGTGTGCGCATTGCATCTGGCACAAGCGGCAGTATTTGGTGAAGCAACGAACAGGCAGGTATTACTGCTGGTGGACGATCTCACCGCAGAATTGGATGAACATCATGCCAGCCGCTTGCTGGAAAGAATCACCGATATGGGCTTACAGACCTTTATTACCAGCGCGGAACCGCGATTACAGGAATTGCTGGCGGGAGTAACACATCAGCTGTTCCACGTGGAACACGGGGAAGTTCGGGAAGTGATATAATACGCAGCTTGCGGCGGGCCTGGAGAAACAAATGGAAGACGCTCAGAGTTACGACTCTTCGAAAATCAAAGTCTTGCGTGGTCTGGACGCCGTCCGGAAGCGACCGGGAATGTATATCGGTGATACCGATGATGGCACCGGTTTGCACCACATGGTCTTTGAGGTGGTCGATAACTCGGTGGACGAAGCGCTGGCGGGTTATTGCAGCGAAATCACCGTCACCATCCATGCCGACAATTCTGTCACCGTGACTGATAACGGTCGCGGGATTCCGGTAGATATTCATCCCGAAGAAGGCCGTTCCGCTGCGGAAGTCATCATGACTGTGCTGCATGCCGGTGGCAAATTCGATGACAACTCCTATAAGGTATCAGGCGGTTTGCATGGCGTGGGCGTGTCGGTGGTCAATGCGCTTTCCGAGGAGCTTATCCTCACCATCAGGCGCAATAAGCAAATCTACCGCCAGTTTTATCGCATGGGCGAACCCCAGGCGCCGCTGGCACCGGTTGGCACGGCGGATTACACCGGTACCGAGATTCGTTTCAAACCTAGTGCTGAGATCTTTTCCGATACTGAGATTCACTACGATGTGCTCGCCAAACGTCTACGCGAGCTGTCTTTCCTCAATAATGGCGTAAGAATCAGCCTCACTGACGAACGTTCGGGGCGTGCGGATTTGTTTGCCTATGAGGGTGGCATCAGCGCTTTCGTGGAGCATCTCAATCGTAATAAAACCCCACTGCATCCTGCGGTAGTGCACTTCAGCGCTGAGCGCAATGGCATTGCAATCGAAGTAGCGATGCAGTGGAATGACTCCTATATTGAGAATATTTTCTGCTATACCAATAACATACCGCAGCGTGACGGTGGTACGCACTTAGTTGGCTACCGCACCGCGCTGACGCGTTCGCTGAATCAATATATAGAGAATGAAGGTTTGGCCAAGAAGGCCAAGGTCAGCCCAGTCGGTGATGATGCCCGCGAAGGTCTGACCGCGGTAATTTCCGTGAAGTGCCCTGACCCCAAGTTTTCCTCGCAAACCAAGGAAAAACTAGTGTCGTCCGAGGTGCGTACGGTGGTTGAATCCGTAACCGCGGAAAAGCTGCAAGAATTCCTGCTCGAATACCCACGTGATGCGCAGGCCATTACCGCCAAGATCATCGATGCGGCACGTGCTCGCGAGGCAGCGCGTAAGGCGCGCGAGATGACGCGCCGTAAAGGCGTGCTCGATATCGCGGGTTTGCCCGGCAAATTGGCGGATTGTCAGGAAAAAGATCCAAAGCTGTCTGAGCTGTTCTTGGTTGAGGGTGACTCTGCAGGCGGGTCTGCCAAGCAGGGACGTGATCGCCGTTATCAAGCCATTCTGCCCCTCAAGGGTAAGATCCTGAATGTGGAAAAAGCTAGATTTGACAAAGTGTTATCGTCTGCCGAAATCGGTACGCTAATCACAGCGCTCGGCTGCGGCATCGGTAAGGAAGACTATCACCCGGACAAATTGCGCTATCACCGCATCATCATCATGACCGACGCAGACGTGGACGGTTCACACATTCGCACCTTGCTGCTGACCTTTTTCTATCGCCAAATGCCAGAGCTGGTCGAGCGTGGACATATCTATATCGCGCAGCCGCCGCTGTATAAGGTCAAGCGGGGTAAGCATGAGCGTTATGTGAAAGACGATGCCGAGCTGAATTCGCTGTTGTTACAGCATGCGGTTGAGGGTTCGCGTCTGCACGTTTCTGCCGACGTGCCGCCGATCAGCGAGCAGGCATTGGCGGATCTCGCGAGTGGCTATATGTCGGTGCAGAATTCGATCCGGCGTTTGTCGCGCCATTGGAATCCGCGCGTACTGGAACAGCTTGTCTATCTTCCGGTACTAACGCCTGACATCGCGCGTAATGAGGCTGCGCGTCTTGCTGATTGGTGCCAGAAACTTAAGTCACGCCTTACTGCGCGCCATGAAGGCCAGGGCACTCGTTTCGAAGTCGCTGCCGGTCTGGGCGGTGAAGTGTTCGTCACCGAATATCTGCACGGTATTGGCAACAGCACCACGCTGACGCCGGATTTTTTCGGCTCTGGAGAATATCGCAGCATGTCGCAGCTCGGCATTAAGCTCGATGGTTTGATCGGCGATGGTGCGTTCGTGCAGCGCGGTGAGAAGCGTCGTGCCATCAACACGTTTGAGCAAGCCTTCGAGTGGATGATGGAAGAAGCCAAGCGTGGTCAGCAGATCCAACGCTACAAAGGTCTTGGCGAAATGAATCCCGAACAGCTTTGGGAAACAACGATGAACATCGAAACTCGTCGCTTGCTCAAAGTGCAGGTCGAGGATGCTGTCGCTGCCGATGAAATCTTCACCACCCTCATGGGTGATCAGGTGGAGCCACGTCGCGAGTTCATCGAGCAACACGCGTTGTCGGTTTCCAATCTGGACGTATAAAACCGCTGTATTTCATGCACGGAGCGATGATGCCCCGTGCATGCGTCGCTCTTGAAATAATTCAAGAGCTCGCTTGTTTCAGTGCAGAAATTTCTGCTTCGCTCGTTTCAGTCGTCATCATATGGCTTAGTTCATCCATCATGTGACTCTGCTGATTGATGGGCAGTGGCTTGCCGATGTAATAGCCCTGGATTTCATCACAGGCTTCTTTGTTGAGGAAATCAAACTCGTCTACGGTTTCAACTCCTTCAGCGAGTACCGGCAGATTAAGACCACGGCCGAGTCCAAGCACGGCGCGCACGATGGCGGCGGCCTGCTCGCTCTTATCGACTGAATGCACCAGCGATGCGTCGATCTTGATCTTGTCGAAGGGGAAGGAACGCAGATTCGACAAGGACGAATAGCCCGTGCCGAAATCATCCATGGCGATATGGACGCCGAGCTCTTTCAGTTTGCGCAGCGAACTCAGTGCGCGCTCCAAATCACGGATCAGTGCGGTTTCAGTAATTTCGAGTTCCAGTTGCTGCGCTGGCAAGCCGGTTTCCAGCAGCACATCCCGCACCAATTGCGCAAACCCTGGGTTGTGCAGTTGAATCGCAGAGACGTTTACCGCAACCGTCAAATCCCCAGGCCAAGTCGTTGCTTCGCTACAAGCCTGACGCAAGACCCATTCGCCGATCTGAAGAATAACTCCGCATTCTTCGGCG
Organism: Chromatiales bacterium; assembly: GCA_031285245.1. Taxonomy (GTDB): domain Bacteria; phylum Pseudomonadota; class Gammaproteobacteria; order SZUA-140; family SZUA-140; genus JAITWN01. Next base: position 3,705 of record JAITWN010000136.1, read on the forward strand.
ATCGGGATAAAGAGGGCTGGTGATACCAAGCCACGAGTAGTTGAGTCCCAGCGCAGCAGTGCTTCAAATCCTGTCAGTTTCTGATCCGTTGTACGGACTTGCGGCTGGAAAACCAGCGAAAATTCGTTGTTGGAAATCGCATAGCGCAATTCATGTTCGATCAATCGGCGATTACGAACTTCATCGCCCATCGTAGGTTTGTAAAAGCGATAAGTCGCGCGTCCCTCCGCTTTCGCGCAGTAGAGCGCCGCATCAGCATGATTCATCAATGCAGCGCGATCTTCACCATCGGTGGGAAAGATAGAAATGCCAATGCTGGTGGAAGCGAGTCCTTTTACCAGAGAGTTATCGTTGAGCTCTGTGGCTAGGGCCGTCAACACATTTTTCGCTATACGGCCGGCATGCTCTGGATCACTCAAGCCTGGCGCCAGAATGGCAAACTCATCACCACCCAAACGCGCCAGCATTTGGCCTTCACGCAGCGTCGCTTTGGCGCAGCGCGCGAAGGTCTGGAGCAGCTCATCACCTGTGGCGTGACCAAAGATATCGTTGATCTCCTTGAAGCGATCGAGGTCAAGACAGAGTACCGCCAGATGCTGTTTGCTGAACTTTCCGCCAGAGCGATGAAGCGTGACCAACCTGTCGAGCTCGGCATTGAATGTTGCTCTATTAGCGAGACCCGTGAGTAGATCATGGTGCGCCAGAAAGTGAATATCCTGCTCCGCGCTTTTGCGCGCGCGTAGATCACGCACCGCAATCGCCGTATATTGGCCATCTGGCAGCTCGATTTGTCTTGAAATCACTTCAACAGGAATTGCTTTTTTTCCCCCGACAATCCGCACTTCGCTTTCAAAGGGAAGATTGGGTTCGTCCTTGAGTCTGCGCGTAATGTCATTGGACAGAATCTCGAACGCTCTCTTGCCGATGAGAGCATGTTCTTCTATACCAAATAGCGTTGCCAGGCTGAGATTGGCGGTAACGATCACGTCGTCTTTGCAAACCATCAGTCCTTCGAATGCCGCATTAGTCAGCCCACGCATCCGCTCGAATTCGCGTTTTGCCTGGCGATCACGAATGCTGAGAGTGAGTCCACCAATGGCGAGCAATAAAATGGTGAAAGCGCCGATGGATACAAACGTGGCAAGCTTCTGTGGAGAAATCGCCAGAGGAGGGAGGTGTTCTTGCGGGTCAGAGACGATGGTTGCAGCTAGCATCGAGGTGAAATGAAGACCGCAAATTGCAGCCGTCAGCAGCAGCGCACCTTGGATGGTCGAGCGGGTGCTAGAGTTACTCAATCCGACACGAAGCGCTGCTGCGCTGAGCCCTAATCCTAGTATGATCGATATCAGGATCGGCCATAGCGTCCAATCAATGTGTCCGGGGACTTTGTACGCGGCAACCCCCACGTAGTGCATGACTGCGATACCGCAGCCAATGACGGTGCCTCCAAGCCATGGCGCATATCGATCTGTCGCAATACTGACGGCAAGACCAACACGTGTCAGCACAATAGCTATAAAAAGCGATGCGCCAGTCAAGATTAGACTGTAGCCCGACGACAGTGTTGGAGCGTAAGCCAGCATCGCGATGAAATGCGTTGCCCAGATGCCAGAGCCGGTTGTCAGTGCAGTAATCCACAGCCACACTCCCTGCGCTGAGCCAAGTGCATTTTGCGCATGACGCAGCAGGCTGATTGCCGTGAGAGAGGCAAGACAGCAAACCAGCGCTGCGAGTGCAACGAGCCTCAGATCGTGTTCGTGGACGAGATAGGTATAAGCGTGATGCATCGCGTTATGTTTTTCGTCGTTTGGCACAAAGCGCAAAAAATTGGGAGCGTAGCGATCCGTTGAATCCGTGATGATGCCTCCTATCACGGGCTACGGATCTCTATGTCGGCACGAAGGGTAGGATAATGAGACAAGTTCACACATTTTGCGGACAGCGGACAGATGGGTCTCTTGGCTCCCTCTCTCGCTCGCGAGACCTCTGCGAATGGGCCCGTTGCTCTTTTTCAGAAATCGTAGGTTGGGCTGAATGCTAGTGAAGCCCAACGTCGGAGCGATTCATCTCAGAGGTCGGTGACCGGGCAAGTGCCGGGAGACTTTTTCAAAACCGTTGGCGCGCAGCGGCTCCGCATCCTGAAAAAGAGCAGCGGGCGCCGCAGGTCACCGTTTCGCAGAGGCTGCGCTCGCGGAAGAGGGCTGGGGAGAGGGTAAAAGCAGAGAGCAGCTATTCCCCGCGCGCAATATCAAGCGCGCCCAGCAATCCGACGCGAGGGTTGGTTACCACTGCTACTGGTATCGAGCGCGCTAGCGTGCTCATTCTGCCCTTGGCGTTGAAGGCGTTGATGAAGCGGTTGTTCTTGGCCATCGCATCGAGAATGCGCGGCGCGATACCGCCAGAGATGAAGAGACCGCCATAAGGCAGCGTGGTTAGGGCAAGGTTGCTCGCATGTGTGCCGTAGTTGTGGATGAAGAGTCCGAGCGCTTCGCGCGCGAGCTCCTCATGCGCCGCGTGCTCAGAGATTGCGGCGGCGGGATCACCGGTCAGCATCGCGTGCGCGAGTTTCGCGCTTGCGCGCTTAGGATGGCGCTCTGCGAGAAAACGATAAGTATCGGCGAGACCCGGGCCAGATATAACAAACTCTAAGGGAATGTAATCTCCATAACGCGCACCGAGCCAGGCGTGCTGTTCGCGCGCAAGCGCTCCATGAGGCGAAAAATCCGCATGACCACCTTCTGATGGCAGCGCATGGTAACGCCCATCGCGCCACACTAACTGCCCGACACCAAGCCCTGTGCCGGCTCCGATCACTGCGCGTAAACCTTGGGGTTGAGGCACGCCTGCCTGCAATTCATGCAGCTCTTCTGGTTGCATGACATCGATACCATAGGCTTGGGCCTGAAAATCATTGATGAGCTGAATCGATGCAATACCGAGGTGCGTTTGCATGCGCGCAACATCAAGATGCCAACCGACGTTGGTGACATGCGCGCTTGTGCCATCGGCGGTGATGGGGCCAGCAACCGCAAAGCAAGCGCGCTGCGGTTTGTCGCCGGCGCAGGAGGCAAGGAATTCTTCCACCATCGTTTCGAATTCGGCGTAGTCCGCGCTGAGATAGCGGCGCTCGTGCAGAATTTCGATCCTGTCTGCGCCGGCATCAGCAATGCTGAGCAGAGTTTTGGTGCCACCAATGTCTGCGGCGAGAACTAGCATGATGCATCTCCAGTAGTGAAATCAGCGGCTGCGGCGCGATCCAAATACCACTCAATGGCGCTGCGTGATCGCAAACGGGTTGCGGGCAATTCCTGCGCCGCACCATGCAATACCGCGGTAACAATATCGGCTTTGCTCGCGCCGGTAACCAGCATCATCACTTGCCGTGCCGCCGCGATGAGCGGATAAGTCAGGCTGATGCGCCAGGCGGATAATTTCGGCACGAACACCGCATCTGTAAGCGCGATCTGCTGATTAAGAATCGCCGTGTTTGGAAACAGCGAAGCAATATGGCCGTCTGACCCCAGGCCGAGCAGCACGAGATCAAGATGTGGTGGCAGATCAGGAAGCTCCTCGCGTGGTAGTCGCGTTTCCAGCAGGCGCTGATAATCGCGCGCCGCTGCGTGTGGATCGCGCTCACCTTCCATGCGCTGAATCTGCGTGGAAGGGCAATCGACAAGTGCAAGCAGTGTTTCCTGCGCCATGCGGTAATTGCTGTCAGGATGTGTGGGCGGTACGCAGCGCTCATCACCAAACCAAATGAAGGTCGCGCGCCAGTTGATTTGATCGCGCCAGGGCTCTCGTGCAAGCGCCTCATAGAGTGCACGCGGCGTTGAGCCGCCTGCGAGTGCGACATGAAAAGCGCCGCGTTCACGTATGGCTTCGCGCGCGAGCTCTGCCCAGCGCGCGGCTGCGGCTTGCGCGGTGGAATGCAAATCCGCTTCGATGTGTAGCGCATGCTTGCCGTCCATAACTGTCTCCTTGTCGTGAACGATTCCCTCTTCAGCAGACTGGTCGCTGCGCTTGCCGCGCGGTCTCATGGAGACCATAATTGACGGGAGCGACGCCAGCATTATAACGGGCCGCGCATATCGGATTCTCGGCCGGCTGCCCTGGCGCCTGTGTTCGCCTCCATGCGTGGCACATCGGCTCATCATCTGCCGCGTCCGTGTGGCTGCGCAGAATGTTTCGGCTGGTGGACGAAAACCGGGCAATAGGGAGCAATATCATGTCGTCTTGGCTGATCTGGATAATGCTGGCCGCGGCAGCGAGCGGTGCGGGCGGCTACTTCCTTGGCCGTTCCAGCAGCGCCGGCGTCAAGCGTTCTCTGCAACTCGAAGAAGAGCTGCAAGCGGCGCGGGGTGAGCTCGAGCGTTATCGCAACAACGTCGTTGAGCATTTCACCACTACGGCGCAGCTCTTCAACAAGCTCACGGCGGATTATCGCGCGGTCTATCACCATGTGGCGCGCGGCGCACATGAGCTTACTGCTGGTCGCACTCCTCAACTCGACGCGTTGAGCGCGCCTGCGCCACAGATTGAACTCTCGCCGCCGCCGCCCATGGTCGATGAACTGCTGGCAGAAGCAGAGGAAGATGACGATTACGATGCGCACCAGCATCACGCATTGAGCGCGCCCAGTGCGCATGGAGCGCAAACGCCGGAAGAAGGCTGGTACGATGATGTTGCGCCCGGCACGGAAGTGCCTGACTTCGCGCGCGATCGCAGATTGGGTTAGGGGCCTCTCAAAACCTTCGTCATTGCGAGGGGCGCCAGACGGCTCAGCCCCGCGGCAATCCAGACAACTTACCTGGATTGCTTCGGCTTCGCTTCGCAATGACGGAGGTTTTTCTTTTATACAGGCGCTGGCAGCTCGCTGCGCTGCAGCGTGATGAAGCTGTAGTCGAATGCTGGGCCGGCGTGATCACTGCGATCGATCTCCCACCACTGCCCCGCATCAAATTTTGGAAACCAGATATCCCCGTCGAAGTCGCTGTCGATCAGTGTCAGATAGATACGATCGGCGATCCCAAGCGTTTGCTCATAGAGCGTCGCTCCACCTATTACCATGATCTCCGGCGCTGCGCTGCAAGCGCGTAGTGCATCATCCAGGCTGGTGTAGGTTTCGAAACCCTCCGGCGCGCGATAAGCAGCGTCGCGGGTGATCGCAATATTGGTGCGGTTAGGCAGCGCGCGCGGGAGCGATTCGCAGGTCTTGCGTCCCATCACCACCGGCTTGCCGAGTGTGAGCGTACGAAAGTGGCGCAGATCTTCGGGTAGATGCCAGGGCAGGCCGCCGTTGCGTCCGATCACGCGATTGCGTGCCATCGCCACGATCAGCGAAATCACACCGCCACCGGTGCGCGGATCGCTGGATGCGGCTCGTAGTTCGTCAGCTTGAAATCATCGAAAACGAAATCAAAAATCGAATGCCGCTGTGGATTGAGCTCCATGCGTGGCAGCGTCATCGGCGCGCGCGCGAGCTGCGTGTCGGCCTGCGTCAGATGATTGAGATAGAGATGCGCATCGCCGAAGGTGTGCACAAAATCGCCGGGCTTCAGATTCGTCACTTGCGCGACCATCATCGTCAGCAGCGCATAAGAAGCGATATTGAACGGCACGCCGAGAAAAACATCGGCGCTGCGTTGATAGAGCTGGCATGACAGTCGCCCATCGGCAACGTAGAACTGAAACAGCAAATGACAAGGCGGCAGCGCCATGCGCTCGAGCTCGGCGACATTCCACGCGCTCACGATCAAGCGGCGTGAATCCGGATTCTTGCGGATCGCGGTGATCACATCACTCAACTGATCGATATGCTTGCCACCCGGCGCCGGCCAGGCGCGCCACTGCCGTCCGTAGACCGGACCGAGATCGCCCTGATTGTCCGCCCACTCATCCCAGATCGTCACGCCATGTTCGCGCAGGTAAGCAACGTTGGTGTCGCCGGCGATGAACCATAGCAACTCGTGAATAATGCTCTTGAGATGCACTTTCTTCGTGGTGACGAGCGGAAAGCCTTGAGACAGATCAAAACGCATCTGATAGCCAAACACGCTCAGCGTGCCGGTGCCGGTGCGATCTTCCTTGCGCGTGCCATGCTCTCTGATGTGGCGGAGCAGATCGAGGTACTGCTTCATCTTCAGGAGCTCCGTAATGTGGGTTGGCGATAGGCGATAGCGATCATCGTGATGCCAGCGAGGATCATCGGCAGCGACAGCAACTGACCCATGGTCAGCCAATCACCAACGATGAAGCCGAGCTGCTCATCAGGCATGCGCGTGAATTCGACGAGAAAACGGAAAGTGCCGTAGCAGGCCAAGAACAAGCCTGAGACGGCCATCGTCGGTCGCGGTCGGTGCGAATATAGCCACAAGATAATGAACAACACGAGTCCTTCGAGCAGCGCTTCATAGAGCTGCGAAGGATGGCGCGCCAGTGCGCCCGCACGCGGATCAGCGAAGACCATCGCCCAGGGCACATCGGTCACGCGTCCCCACAGTTCGCCGTTGATGAAATTACCGATGCGTCCAGCGCCAAGGCCGATCGGTACCAACGGCGCGGTGAAATCCGCTACTTCGAAAAAATGCTTGCCGCGCGAGTGCGCGAACCACGTCATCGCAGCGATGACGCCAAGTAGCCCACCATGAAACGACATGCCGCCCTGCCAGATGCGCAGGATGCTGAGTGGATCGGCGAGTGTCTGCGGTAAATCGTAAAACAGTACGTAACCAATGCGTCCGCCGAGCACGGCGCCGAGCGCGCCATAAAACACCAAATCCGAAACTTGCTGCGCAGTCCAGCCATGCACGCGCGCGCGGCGATTGCCGAGATACCAGGCCGCGCCGAAGCCCACCAGATACATGATGCCGTACCAGTGGACTTGCAGTGGCCCAAGGCTGATAGCGACGGGATCGATGGCAGGATGTTTCAGCACGATGGGGCTCAGTATATTGGATGGGTGTGGTGATGGCTCGAGAAGGCAAAACGATAAACGCAATCGCCTCGCGCGCCCATTGGTAAAAACAGTTAGTCCCGCGCCACCTGCACGAAGAACGTTTTCAGATAATCCGTCTCTTCGATCGCCGGGTGCACAGGATGATCCGGCCCTTGCCGGTGTTGTTCCAGCACGCGCAGCCGGCGCCGCAGATGCGCGCCTTCCTGCAGGATCACGCGGCGTAACTCATCGGTGCTGAGATGAAACGAGCACGATGCCGAAATCAGCACGCCTTCATCACCCAGTAACTGCATCGCCAGACGATTGATGCGCTGATAAGCCGTGAGTCCGGCCTTGGCGTCTTTGCGGCGCTTGATGAACGCCGGCGGATCGACGATGACGACATCGAAGCGTTCACCGGCGTCATTCATTGCTTTCAGCACTTCGAAGGCATCGCCTTGATGGACGCTGACACGATCGGCTACGGAGTTGAGCTCAGCATTGTCCCGCGCCAGTTCGAGCGCGGTTGCCGACGCATCGACGCAGCTCACCTGTGTCGCGCCAGCAACGGCAGCCTGTATACCCCAGGCACCGGCATAGCTGAACACATCCAGCACGCGTCTCCCTTGCACATAGGTGGGAAGACGCGAACGCCCGAGGCGATGATCATAAAACCAGCCGGTTTTCTGGCCCCCAAGCGCGGGCACGCGGAAATACTGACCATTCTCCTCAACCTCGAGCCAAGCCGGAGCGTCCTCGGGCGCTTCCACATACATGGGCAGATTTTCCATGGTGCGGATCGAGGTGTCGTTGCGATAAATAAGCGTGCGCGGCGCAAGTAACTGATGCAGCGCCTGCGTGATCTCATCCTTGCAGCGCTCCATGCCGGCGGTGGTGATCTGCGCCACCAGTACATCGCCATAGCGGTCCACCACCAGTCCGGGCAGGCCATCAGCTTCGCCGTAGACGAGGCGATAGCCGGGACGGTCGAAGAGACGTTCGCGCAGCGCGAGTGCATTGCTGAGTCGTTGCGTGATCTCTTCCAGACCAAAATTTATGCAGGCGCGCCGACTTAGCAGCCGCGCGCAGATCAGCGAATGCGGGTTGACGTAGGCCGTGCCGAGCGCGCGTCCACGACAGTCACGCACGTCGACGAGCTCACCGGGTTCGAAAGCGGTGAGCGCGGTCGCTGCCACATCGACCTCGTTGCTGTAGATCCAGAGATGACCGGCAAGCACGCGCCGTTCTTCGTTTTTCCGCAGTTGCAGAGGTTTATTCATGCGTCACGAGCGAAGGAGGATCTGATCGCGCCGTTTATTTCGGCGGCGAATGTTAGCATAATAGCCGCCTTCTCGGCCGGTATGAGCAGACCCTGCTCGCACGTCCGACGAGCGCAACGCAACTGGAGATCCGTTACATGGCCATTGGCGAAACCATCACGCAATTCATTACCCAGGAACAGCGGCGCGTCGGCGGTACCGGCGAGTTCACTGCCATCCTCAACGACACGCTTACCGCTTGCAAGCAGATCTCCAACGCCGTCAACAAAGGCGCGCTGATTGGCGTGCTGGGTGGCGCAGGCGCGGACAACGTCCAGGGCGAAGCTCAGAAGAAGCTCGATGTCATCTCTAACGACATGATGATCCAGGCCAACGAGTGGGGCGGCCACTTGGCGGCAATGGCTTCGGAAGAAATGGAAGACATCTACCCGATTCCCGATGGCTATCCGCGCGGCAAATATCTGCTGTTATTCGATCCGCTTGATGGGTCGTCCAATATCGACGTCAACATTTCGGTTGGCACGATCTTCTCAATTCTGCGCTGCCCCGATGGCGTTACCAACCCGACTATGAAAGATTTTCTGCAGCCCGGCACGCGTCAGGTCTGCGCCGGTTACGCGCTCTATGGGCCGTCCACCATGCTGGTGCTGACCACTGGCCAGGGCGTCAACGGCTTCACGCTCGATCGCAACATCGGTGAGTTCGTGCTCACGCATCCCGGCATGCGTATCCCTGAAGATACGCGTGAGTTCTCCATCAACGCGTCCAACTCGCGCTTCTGGGAAGCGCCGGTGCGTCGTTATATCGACGAATGTCTCGCCGGCAAGACGGGCGCGCGTGGTGTTGATTTCAACATGCGCTGGGTGGCGTCGATGGTGGCTGAAGTGCATCGCATCCTCACCCGCGGCGGCATCTTCATGTATCCCAAGGACACCAAGGATCCGAAGAAGGAAGGCCGTTTGCGCTTGATGTACGAAGCCAATCCGATGTCCTTCATCGTCGAGCAAGCTGGCGGCGTGGCTTCTACTGGTCGCGCGCGCATCCTCGACATCGCGCCGCACGACATTCATCAACGCGTGCCCGTCATCCTTGGCTCGCGCAATGAAGTCGAGCGCGTGGTTGCTTATCACCGCGAAGCGAACTGAAGACCTACCCCACCCGTTCCGCGCTTTGGGGCGGGTGGGCGTTTTTCCCTGTAAAACCCCTGCGTTTCTGTGGCCACCAGCGATCAACTGGTGTCATGGCTTAGCTGCGAAGCAAGGGTTATAGTATGTCTCCTTTGCGCAGTGCCCCCTGAATCGAATCACCCAATTCCGAGCTCTGGAGCGCGTGTCCTCCTGTGACCATTGAACGAACATCGCTACATGCGGAACATGTGCGCCTCGGCGCGCGCATGGTGGATTTCGCGGGCTGGGACATGCCGCTGCATTACGGTTCGCAGCTCGACGAACATCGACGCGTGCGTGAATCCGCCGGTATGTTTGATGTATCACACATGGCAGTGACGGAAGTCCTCGGCAGCGGCGCACGCGCTTATCTTCAGCACTTGCTCGCCAATGATGTTGGTCGTCTTCACTACGGCCAGGCGCTTTATACCTGCATGCTCAATGAGCAAGGCGGCGTCATCGATGATCTCATCGTCTATCGCTTCGATGGTCGCGATGAATATCGCATCATCAGCAACGCCGGCACACGCGCCAAAGATCTCGCTTGGATGCGCGGCCATACCGCGGATTTTGATGTCACGCTGCATGAGCGCAATGATGTCGCGTTGATTGCCGTACAAGGGCCGAAGGCGCGTGCGCTTGTGCACAAGGTGCTTGGCGATCCCGAAGTCATCAAAGCCGCCGAAGCGCTGAAGAATTTTTATTCCATCGTCGCTGGCAATCTCTTCATCGCGCGCACCGGCTACACTGGTGAAGATGGTTACGAAATCATGTTGCCCGCTGTTGAGGCGCCAGCGTTCTGGCAAGCGCTGCTCAATGTTGGCGTTGCGCCCGCAGGTCTTGGTTCGCGCGACACGCTGCGCCTCGAAGCCGGCATGGCGCTTTACGGTCAGGATATGGATGAAAACGTCACGCCGCTCGAAGCGGGGCTCGGCTGGACGGTTGCCTGGCATCCTGCCGAGCGTGACTTCATCGGTCGCGCAGCGCTTGAAAAACAGCGTGCGGGCACCTGGCACAAATCAACTGGATTAGTGCTTCCCGGCAAAGGCGTGCTGCGCGCGCACCAAAAAATTTATGCCGGTGATCGCGAAATCGGCGAAATCACCAGCGGCAGTTTTTCCCCCGTGCTCGATCATGCCATCGCACTCGCGCGCATCGAGCAGAATGTAACAGAAGAATGCACGGTCGATGTGCGCGGCAAGCGCCTGCCTGTGCGTATCGTGACGCCACCCTTCGTGCGCCATGGCAAGGCGCTCGTCGCAGTGGAATGAACAGACCTTTGTAAAAGCGTAAACGGAAACGAGAGGTTGATATGAGCGAAATTCCTTCCGATCTCAAATATACATCGACCCATGAGTGGATCGAGGATGAAGGCGATGGCACCGTCCGCGTCGGCATCAGCGACCATGCGCAAGGTCTGCTCGGCGATATGGTGTATATCGAATTGCCCGAGGTCGGGCGCACAGTGGATGCGGGCGAGGAGTGTGCAGTTGTTGAGTCGGTGAAAGCCGCTTCGGATGTTTACAGCCCGGTGAGCGGCGAG
>JAITWN010000144.1 GCA_031285245.1 Chromatiales bacterium
TGAAAGCCCGCGACCACTATCACGCGTCCTTCATCGAGCTCGCGACGCAAACGATGAGCATCGATATCAACGATACGCGCTTTGTTATAAGCGCTATCGGTGCGAATGCTCACTTGTGCCCCGGTATAGGACTGCGCCATACAGCCATGCTTTTCGAGCGCGATCGCCAGCAGTCCGATGGTGACCTGTTCACCCGTTGCGAGAATGACATCAAGTTCACGCGGAGTGGGCTGTGATGAAATAGCCTGCGCAAGAGCAAGTAGACGGTTCGTCTCTCCACTCATCGCCGACACTACAACCACCAACTGATTGCCAGCGCGCTGCGCAGCAATCACGCGTTCTGCCACGCGCTCGATATGCGCGGGCGTGGCGACGGACGTACCGCCGTACTTCTGCACGATCAAAGCCATCAGATGCCTGCTAAGGGAGCCACTACGGGAGGGTCATTGGGTTGTTATTCTAGCAGCGCGCGCGGCTGTACCCAAGCGGGTGTGCAGCTTGATCGAGCGCCCCGATCAAACCAGGCGCTCGCGCACCCATTCGGGCACCGATGCCAGCGCCTGCGGCAACGCCGCGGCGTCGTTTCCGCCCGCCTGCGCCATGTCGGCACGCCCACCACCCTTGCCTCCAAGTGGCTTTGCGACATGGTTGGCGAGCTCGGAAGCCTGTATACGCTCGACCAGGTCACGCGTGACACCCGCGACCAGACTGACGCGTCCATCCTGCACGGTTGCAAGCACGACAACGCCCGTTCCAAGCTTGTTTTTGAGCTGATCGACCAGATCGCGCAGGCTCTTCGGATCGACGTCCGTGAGATTCTCGGCCAGCACCTTGATGCCACCCACCTCACCAGCGCGAGCGGCAAGATCCGAGCCCGCGCTGCTCGCGCGCTCGCCTTTCATGCGCTCGAGTTCTTTTTCGAGCTGGCGATTGCGTTCGACCAACTGCTGTACGCGCGCCAACACTTCACCGCGCGAACCTTTTACCAGTGCGATCAGGCTGTCGAGCTGGCGCTCCGTTTCCACCACCCAGGCTTCGGCGCCAGCGCCGGTCAGCGCCTCGATGCGGCGCACGCCGGAGGAGATGCCCGATTCAGCAACGATCTTCATCAGCCCGATGTCACCGGTGCGATGCACGTGAGTGCCACCGCAGAGCTCCTTGGAGAAATCACCAATGGTGAGCACACGTACGCTGTCCCCGTATTTCTCGCCGAACAGCGCCATCGCGCCCGACGAACGCGCATCGTCAAAGGCCATGACAGCGGTCTCAACATCCTCATTGCGGCGAATTTCCGCATTGACCAAAGCTTCGACTTCATCAAGCTGCGCACGCGTCATCGCTTCGAAATGCGCGAAATCAAAGCGCAAGCGCCCCGGTTCGACCAGTGACCCCTTCTGCTGCACGTGCTCACCGAGCACCTGGCGCAGCGCGGCATGCAGCAAATGCGTAGCCGAGTGATTGCGCGCAGTGGCCTGGCGCGTAGTCTCATCGACGCGCGCTTCGACTTCGTCACCTGCGCGCAGCGCACCATTTGTGAGACGCCCAATGTGCGCGTAAGCACCGCCTGGTAATTTGCGCGTATCGGTGACGGCGAACATCGCACCAGCGCCAACGAGCTCACCGCGATCACCCACCTGCCCACCGCTTTCGGCATAGAACGGCGTGCGAGCAAGCACCACGATGCCCTCCTCGCCCGCGTTCAACACATCGACATCCTTACCGTCACGCGCCACCACCGTCACGCGCGCGCGCTGACGCAGATGCTCATAGCCGGTGAATTCACTCTCGCCACCAGCAGCGCCGATGCGGCTACCGTAATCGACCTGAAAAGCACCCGCAGCACGAGCGCGCTCACGCTGCGCTTCCATCTCGCGCTCATAGCCCGCCATATCGATACTGATGCCGAACTTGTGCGCGTAATCCGCCGTGAGATCGACCGGAAAACCGTAGGTGTCATAGAGCTTGAACACCAGCGCACCCGGCAGTTCACGCTGCCCAGCAGGCAGCGCATCGATGCTGCCCTTGAGGATTTTCATGCCTTGATCGAGCGTCTCGGCAAAACGCTCTTCTTCCTGCTTCAGCACGCGCTCAATCTGCGCACGCATCTGCACCAATTCAGGATAGGCGTCGCCCATCTCTTCACACAACGGCTCTACTAAGCGATAGAAAAACGGATCTACCAAGCCAAGCTCGTAACCATGACGGATGGCGCGCCGAATGATGCGGCGCAGCACATATCCACGCCCTTCGTTCGAGGGGATGACGCCATCAATCACCAAAAACGCGCAAGAACGAATGTGATCGGCAATCACGCGCAGCGAAGGCAAGCGATCATCGCTGCTGCCGGCAAGCGCCATCACCGCGCGGATCAGCTTGCGAAATAGATCAATGTCGTAATTGCTGTGCACGCCCTGCATCACCGCAGACAAACGCTCAAGCCCCATGCCGGTGTCGACAGAAGGCTTGGGCAGCGGCGTCATAGCGCCTGCGGCGTCACGATTAAACTGCATGAACACCAGATTCCAGATCTCGACATAGCGATCGCCGTCAGCCTCGGGGCTGCCAGGCGGGCCACCCGCTACCGCCGGACCATGATCGTAGAAAATTTCGGTGCAATAACCGCACGGGCCGGTGTCACCCATCGACCAGAAATTGTCATCACTATCGATACGCACCAAGCGTTCAGCGGGGAATCCGATCTCGCGCAGCCAGATCTGCGCTGCTTCATCGTCATCCTTGTGCACTGTGACCCACAGTTTCTCCGCTGGCAGACCGAGTTCGCCAGTGAGAAATTCCCAGCCATAGGCGATGGCATCATGCTTGAAATAATCACCGAAGCTGAAATTACCCAGCATCTCGAAGAAAGTGTGGTGACGCGCGGTGTAGCCAACGTTATCGAGATCGTTATGCTTGCCGCCGGCGCGCACACAGCGCTGCGAGCTCGCCGCACGCTTGTAAGAGCGCGTCTCACGGCCGAGAAAAACGTCCTTGAACTGGACCATGCCAGCGTTAGTAAACAGCAGCGTGGCGTCCCCTGCGGGAATCAGCGGGCTGCTGGGAACGATCTGGTGTCCCTTGCGCTGAAAATAAGCGAGGAATCGGCTACGAAGCGCGGCGCTGCTGATAGTCATGGCTGCTCGTCAATATATATATATAAAACACGTTTCAATGGATACAGAATCTTGCGCTCCGTCACCGGAACGTAAGCTGCGCATCACGGATTACTCATCAGCCCAGAAACAGTGCTGACTTCATTCATCTTGCGCAGAGAAAGCGGCTCTGGTCTGCGCTTCGGTAAAACCCCTGGAACGCAAAAAGCGCGCTTGGCGAGCGCGCTCGTTGATGTCCCGAGGAATCTCATCTCCGAAGCGCTTGCGTCGCACCGCGCGCGCAAGCTTTTCCCAGTCGGCATATTGTTCTTCTTCACTACTGTCTCCAACGCCATCTTCAGCGCCGTCGAGACTCGATTCGATCAGCTCGCTCTCAACCCCGCGCTGGCGCAGATCGGCTTCGATACGCAGCGGACCCTGACCGCGCGTGCGCCGACTGCGCACAAAAGCCTGGGCGAAACGTTGATCGCTTTGCAGGCCCTGAGCCGCAAGCTCAGCGAGTACGGTTTCAACATCATCACCGCTGAGTTCGCCGCGCTGTAACTTGCCACGTAACTCGTGCGCCGAATGTTCACGCGCTGCCAGCAAATCGAGCGCTCGCCGGCGTGCGTGTTTAATCGGGTCTGCTGTTGATGCGCTCGCAGATCCGCCGCCGCGACGCTTCAGCTCTCGACCTCAACCTCTTCTTCTTCAGAAGAGGCTTTAGC
>JAITWN010000178.1 GCA_031285245.1 Chromatiales bacterium
ACGGCTGATACTCCTCTGCGCCGGTATCACCGGCGCTTGTGCTTGCAAAGGGCAAGGATGCCCAAAGCTTGTCTGTCTGTGCTCAAGCAATTCCACTGACTTGCATGGAGGCGAGTGAGATGAGCGCGCAATCTACTGGGAAAGAATGTAGCCGGCACTGTTACCGCTTGGTGCTTGGCCTGAGTCTGATCATCACGCTGCTCGCCGGGTGCGGGAGCAACAGTGATCTGGCTCCGAATGACGGACCAGAAAACCCTCCGCGCGTGGAAGGTACCGTGTTCGCTCTGCAAGAGCCGCTTGCCACGGCTTCACAGAATAGTCTGACACCGCTCGCGCAGACAGAGGTCAGATTGTTCAGAGTCAGCTCGTCCGGTGACATCATCGAGCCTGCCCTGCAATCCACCGCCACTGATGCGCGCGGCGGATATGCGTTCGAGAAATTGCCCGCACAAGGGCTGTTGATGTTGCGGACCTCTGCAAATGCAGGGTCATTGCGTGCTTACGTCAGCAGTGATCATGTGGACATCACGCCGGCCTCTGAACTAAGCGTGCGGCGCGTTACCGAGTCACTTAGTGTATCGATGCCGTTATCGGAATTCTCGCGTCCTGAACTTGCGGCGCTTACCGCATATCTTTCTGCGCTGCCATTAGCGCCCGCTTCAGATTTGGATCAAACCCTGGAAGCGCTCAATGACAGTGCCGGCGTGCTGTTCACCAATCTGCTGACTTCCTATGGCGAAGGAGAGATAGAGACTCTCGCAGGCGGCAGCTATGGTGCGGTTGAATTCAGCTCCACGCTGCGCGATTTCACCATGCTCGCCGGGGAAGGGATAGCAGGAGGTATCGATAGCGCGAGTGGCATCGGTGTCATCACTTTTACTGAGACCGATGCGCAGGCGAGTACTGGCTTTATGGCGCGTGCGCTGTATTTGCAGGAGCCAGATGGCACTGTGCAGATAAACGCCACGCAGGATCTGTCTCTCCACGAGGATCTCGGTGGATTGCTGCACGTGCCAGCGTTGAACGGGCAAATGCTCGTCGTTGATACCAAGCATCTCGCCGAGGAAGAAGCGGTGCTAGGTGCGGTACTCGCAAGCGGTGGCTTGATGATCTATCCATTGAGTGCCGCGGTTGAAAGCGATGGTGTGCTGGCTGCTTTCAGCGCGGGTCTCAGAATAGCGACGCGTTGGGCCGCCCCAGCAGATTCAATCCCAGGCAATGCGAGTCTCGATGGGCTTGGCGGTAAACCTAGCGATTATCACCTCGTCGCCATGTCTGAGTTATTCGCGGGAAGCGATGAGCCTGCGCTGACGATCACCTCTGGCAGCGGAATACTGCGCTTTGATAATTCACCGCGTACGTTGATCGTTCCAGGAAGCAGCGAAGCGCAGGATTTCGGCAGCTTCTTGACAGGTGCAGGGCGCTCGGCGATGACGTTGGCGCGTAGCGATGATGCGGTGTCAGAAAAAGATCCTGGCAGTGTATTGCCGGTTGCTGGGCTTTATCAGGTCATTCCCGGCACGGGTTTACTAGAGCTGCGCACCAACGAGGGTTTTCAATTTGGCTCGGGCGTATTCAGCGGTGATGGCGAAATCGTCGCGGTGGCGACCTCGGCTACATCTGACAACGGTGCATTGGCAGAGCGCAGTCTTGGTGTCGCGATCCGCCACACTGACGATACCGATGCCGTGCCCACGCTTGATGGCGCCTACAATCTGCTCGAATACACCATACACATCGCGGCAAGCGATGATGCGGCATCAAGCGCAGCGTTTGTCATTGAGGTGCTGCGTCGCGGCGTGGTGCAGCTGGATGGGGAAGGTGGCGCTATCACGGAGGCGACGTTGTCTGATCGCGAATCCCGTTTGGCGATGTCATCATCCCAAGCGGGAAATCAGGCAGGAATCGCGCGTGCCGTGATGGCGGAAACGCTCGCATTGCCTGGCACATTCAGTGTTGATGGCAGTGGCGCCGTAAAGCTTGAACTCTCTCTGCGCCGTGATGACGATGAGCAGATGGAAACTTTGAGCGGTGCCGGCGCTGCGAGCCGCAATGGCGATTTCATCGCGCTTGCAGTCCGCAGTGCCGGACGCGATCCGGGACGAGGCTTACTCTTTCTGATGCGACAACGCGGGTCTTAGCTGCGGTAATCAGGATCCGCGCGTGAACACCGCGTGCGCAGCATCGAGCGCACGGCCGCGCTGAATGGGCGCGCCAGTGCTTGCAAGCACATCCTCAAGCGCACCGAGGCAATAGAGCACGTTGCGCTCGTTGCAGCCGTAGCCCATGAGGCCGATGCGCCACACTTTGCCCGCCATGGCGCCAAGACCGGCGCCGATTTCGAGCTGATATTCTTTCAGTAGTCGCGCGCGCACGTTGGCTTCATCAACCCCCGGCGCAATGCGGATAGCATTCAGTTGCGGCAGTCGCTCCGTTTCAGGCACAACGAATTCAAGGCCAAGCGCTTCGATGCCTGCGCGCAGTGCGTGATGATGATAAGCATGGCGAGTCCACGTTTTTTCCAGACCTTCTTCCTCTAGCATCACCAGCGCTTCATGCAGCGCATAGAGCGTGTTCACTGGTGCGGTATGGTGATAGCTGCGTTTGCCATCGCCCGCCCAATAAGCCATCACCAGACTGAGATCGAGGAACCAGCTTTGAATGCGCGCTTTGCGCGCCGAGATCGCATCACAAGCACGCGCGCTCAACGTGACCGGCGACAACCCGGGCACGCACGACAAGCACTTCTGCGTGCCGGAATACACGGCGTCGAGCTGCCATTCATCGACTTTAAGTTCCACACCACCGAGCGAAGTCACTGTATCGACGATGGTCAGACAATTATGGCGATGGGCGATCTGCGCCAGCAGGCGCGCGTCGCTGAGTGCGCCGGTTGAAGTTTCGGCATGCACGAAGGCAACGATACGCGCTTCAGGATTGGCCTTGAGCGCATCTTCGACTTTCTGCGGATCAACCGCGCGTCCCCAAGTGTCTTCGACCATCACCGGCACGCCGCCATAACGCAGCACGTTTTCTTTCATGCGTCCGCCGAACACACCGTTCTGACACACGATGACTTTAGTGCCAGGCTCGACCAGATTGACGAAGCAAGTTTCCATGCCCGCAGAGCCAGGCGCGGACACCGGGAAGGTGAGCTGATTGGTGGTTCGAAATGCATAACGCAGCATCGTCTTGACCTCGTCCATCATGCCGACGAAGGCGGGATCGAGGTGACCGAGCGTTGGGCGTGCCATGGCGCCGAGGACGCGTGGGCTGACATCTGAGGGACCAGGTCCCATGAGTGTGCGCTGCGGGGGATAGAAGGAGCCTGTTGCCATGACTGCTCTCCGAGGGATTGATGGTAGTGGTTGATGAATCGATTGATGATGAATGCGCCTTGATCAGCGTTCGGCTTCGTCCAGCAGTTCCAGCCAGTGCTTCACGGGTACGCTCGCTGTTTGCTGCATGTGCAGCAGACAGCCGATGTTGGCGGTGGCGATAACGGTGGGTGCGCCCGCTTGAAGCGCGGCAAGCTTGTTGGCGCGCAGCTGTCTTGACAGCTCCGGCTGCTGAATCGAATATGTCCCTGCCGCGCCGCAGCACAGATGAGGATCGCGCACTGCGGTCAGCTCGTAATTGTGCTCATGCAGCAAACGCTCGACTTCTTTGTGTCCGCGCAAGCCATGCTGCAATGAGCAGGGTGCATGAAAAGAGATGCGTCGCTTTGCCGGCGCAACTTGCGTTGCTTCAAAACGTGGCAGACTGCTGAGTACAGCGCTGGCATCGGCGACCAGCGCCGAGATACGTTTTGCTTTCTCGCCATATTCGACATCATAGCCGAGTAGACGACCGTAGTCTTTGAGCATGACGCTGCATGCGCTCGATGTTGAAACGATCGCTTCAACGCCTTGTTCCACATCAGGCCACCAGGCATCGATGTTGCGCACCATCTGCGCGCGCGCTTCACCTGCTGCGTTCAAATGATGACTGAGTGCACCGCAGCAACCACCGCCGTGCACGCGCAGCAGCGAAATGCCGCGACGATCGAGCAGACGCGCGGCAGCAGCATCGATTTGCGGCTGCGTGGCAGGTTGTACGCAGCCAGTCAGCGCGAGCATGCGCCGCGTGTGGCGAGCTGCTGGCCACTGCGTATTGCTAGCGCGGGATGGTGCTTCCGGAAGCGCAGCCGCGAGCGCTTTCGGCATCAGGCCGCGCACATAAGGCGCTACGCGCAGCGCCCAGCGCACGCGTTTGGTTTCAGGCAAGACATAACGCAACAGGCGCCGCAAAACGCGCTCACCGCGCGCACGTGTGGTAACGCGATCGATGTGTTCGCGACCGATCTCCAGCAGATGACTGTATTGCACGCCCGAAGGACAAGTGGTTTCACAGGAGCGACAAGTGAGGCAGCGAT
This sequence comes from Chromatiales bacterium, assembly GCA_031285245.1. Classification (GTDB taxonomy): domain Bacteria; phylum Pseudomonadota; class Gammaproteobacteria; order SZUA-140; family SZUA-140; genus JAITWN01. Next base: position 4,415 of record JAITWN010000178.1, read on the forward strand.
CGAGGTGCTGACGCGTGAGTTCGGTGGTGCTGGCGCCTTCGAGCATCTGCTTGATGAGATAAATGCGTCCACGCGGACCATCGAGCTCATTGCCGCTCAACTGATAGGTTGGGCAAGTGGCATTACAGAAGCCGCAGTGCACGCAGCGTCGCAGAATACTTTCAGCTTGCGCTCCGCTCGGGCTCGCGAGCGTCTGCTCGGTCAAACGGGTTTGCATGGTTCAGATGTCCCGATACATGCGCTGTGGATTGAGAATGCCATGCGGATCGAAAGCCTGTTTGAGATTGCGGTGAATGCGCAACAGCGCGGGCGTCAGCGGTTGAAATACGCTTCCACTATGATCCCCGCTGCGAAAGAGCGTAGCGTGACCACCACTGCGTGCACACATTTCACGGATGAACTTCGGCGCGAGCGCTGTGCGCAACCAGCGCTGTGCACCGCCCCACTCGATGAACCAGCTACCAACGATTGGCAGTGGCGGTGTTGCCGATGGCACGGAAATACGCCACAGCGGTCCATCGAGACGTTGAAACCAGGCGTGCTGTTGCTCGCGCACCGACGTCCAAAATTCCTCCCCATGCGCATCGATCTCGCCGCCGAGCACGCGCTCAGCAGCATCGAGCGCGGCCGAGCTGCCTTCGATGCGCGCGTAAAGATGTTTGCCGTCGAAGGCAGTTGCGCTGAGCGGTAGCGCGCGTCCAGCCCAGCGATTCATCAGTGCGATCGCTTGCGCGACGTCGCATTCGAAAATCAGCGTGCGCGCGTGTGCAGGTTTCGGCAGCACTTTGAAAGTGACTTCGAGCAAAACACCAAGCGTCCCCATCGCACCTGCCATGAGGCGGAAGGTGTCGAAGCCGGCGACGTTCTTCATCACTTCGCCGCCAAAGCGCAGCAGCTTGCCTTCACCATTGATGCAGCGTATGCCGAGGAGAAAGTCACGTACGCTGCCCGCATAAGGGCGGCGTGGGCCGGCGAGTGCGGTGGCGACGGTGCCGCCGATGGTTGCGCTTGGCGCGTAACTCGGCGGCTCGAAGGCGAGCATCTGGTTGTTTGCGGCCAGCGTTTTTTCAATCGTTGCGAGCGTCGTGCCGCAGCGCGCAGTGATGGTCAGCTCCGTTGGCTCATAAGAGATGATGCCGCGATGATGCGCGACATCGAGGAGTTCGCCCTGGGGCGTGCGACCATAAAAATTTTTGCTGCCACCGCCGCGAATGCACAGCGGAGCGCGTTTTTCACAGGCGCCGATCACTGCCTCGCGCAGGGCGTCGCTGCGATCATCGTTCATTCAGAAGCGCTCTATTTCGGGGAATGCGAGACGTCCGTTATGCACATGCATGCGGCCGAGTTCGGCGCAGCGATGCAGGCTCGGAATTGCCTTGCCAGGATTGAGGAGGCGGCGCGGATCAAAAGCATCTTTCACCAGCAGGAACTGAGTCAGTTCATCAGTTGTGAACTGCGTGCACATCTGATCAAGCTTTTCTATGCCAACGCCGTGCTCACCGGTAATGGTGCCGCCGACATCGATGCACAGTTCGAGAATGCGCCCGCCAAATTCTTCTGCGCGCGCAAGTGCGCCGGGTTGGTTCGCATCATAGAGAATCAGCGGATGCAGATTGCCATCGCCCGCATGAAAGACATTGGCGACGGGCAGATTGTATTCCTCTGACCATGCACCGATTCGCTCCAAAACATCTGGCAGACGACGGCGCGGAATGGTGCCATCCATGCAGTAGTAATCAGGAGAGATGCGGCCCATGGCGGGAAAAGCGGCTTTTCGCCCCGCCCACAGACGGCGGCGTTCTTCGAGATCGGTAGCAACATCGATGCGCGTTGCGCCGTGTGCAGATAGCAGCGCGCGCAGTTCCTGTACGCGTGCTTCGAGCTCCGCGTCATTGCCATCGAGTTCGCAGAGCACGATGGCGGCCGCATCACGCGGATAGCCGCAGGCGGTGTATTCCTCTGTGGCGCGAATCGCCAGATGATCCATGAGTTCGAGGCCGGCGGGCACAATGCCGGCGCTGATGATTGCGCCAACGGCAGCGCCGGCAACGGCGATCGAATCAAACGCGGCGAGCAGTACGCGCGTTGCTTCCGGTTGCGGCAAGAGTCGCAGCGTTGCTTCGACGACGATGCCGAGCAAGCCTTCAGAGCCGGTCATCAGTGCGGTGAGGTCATAGCCTGGTGCATCGAGCGCAGCGGTGCCGAGCTCAAGCAATTCCCCATCTATGGTGAGCACTTTCATGGCGGCGACGTTCTGCACTGTCAGGCCATATTTCAGGCAGTGGATACCACCGGAATTTTCCGCGATATTGCCGCCGAT
>JAITWN010000182.1 GCA_031285245.1 Chromatiales bacterium
AACCCGCCAGCTTCGTGCATGTGGATGACTTCCTGACTCCCGAAGAAATCGCGCGCGACCCGGCGCGCATCATGCTCAGACAGATGGGCATCGGTGCCCATCTGTGCGCGGTCATTGCCATGCCCACGGGTGAGCAGGCCATGTTCGTGTTCCAGAAATGGCTGAAAGATGGAGTCTATGATCGAGCGGAAATCGACCGACTGAACCAGCTGCGCCCGCATCTGGAGCGCGCCAGCCTGATATCCAGCCGCCTGAATGTGGAGCGGGCGCAGGCCACTGTGTCGGCGCTCGAACGCATGGGCCTGCCGGCCGCCATCGTCAAGCACAAGGGCAGACTGCTGGCAGCAAACAGCGGCTTCGACGCGCTGCTGGATACTCTTTTCATCGCCCGCGCCTTCGGCGGCGTTTCCCTGCGGGATGCCGGCGCCGAGGGCTTGCTGCAAGCTGCTTTCGAGGGCACAGGCCGGCGCGATCACGCGCCGCTGGTGGCGTCGATCCCGGTCGCAGCGCGAGCGGATCAGCCGCCCCATGTCGTTCACCTCGTGCCGCTGCGGCGCTCGGCGCGGGATATTTTCACCGGCGGCGAGTTGCTGCTCATCGTCAATCAGATCGACCGTCACGCCGGTCTGCCGTCCAATGCGCTGGTGGCGGCGCTGTTCGATCTGTCACCGGCTGAAACGCGCCTTGCGTTGCGGCTTGCCGCGGGTGTGTCGCTCGCGCAGGCCGGTCGGGAGTGCGGCCTCAGCAATGCGTCGGCGCGCACCTATCTGGCGCGCATCTTCGGGAAAACCGGCACACACAGCCAGCATCAACTGGTCGCGCTGTTGCGCAGCGCCGGGCCGCTGGGCTGAAAGCGCGGCTCATCGACCCCACCGTCATCAAATGAGAACTGTCCGGCACGCGCCGGATGGGTCAGTTTCCCGTGTCTGATGGCATCACCCACAAAGAATCTCGACACGGGGAATCATGAATCGCACACCATGGTCGTCGCGCGCCCGCGCGGTATTGCTGCTGGGCTTGAGTGGTCTGCTTGCCGCCTGCGGCGGCGGTGGCGATAACGGCGGCAGCAACGGCAACGGCGGCGGGAATAACAACGGTGGCGGGCCCAATCCCGCTCCCGTCAATCAGGCGCCGACGGTGCAGATCACCGCGCCGGCCAGCAACGCCTCGTTCGCCACGACAGCATCCATCAGCGTCACGGCCAATGCCAGCGACGCCGATGGCAGCGTGGCCTCCGTGCGGCTGTTCGTGGACGGCAGCGAGCACAGCACCGACACGATTGCTCCCTACACTTTTCAGGTATCCCCCGGATTGTCTGCTGGCAGTCATACGCTGGGGGTCGTTGCCACCGACAATCAGGGCGCAACGAATGAAGCCACGGTGACCGTGAATGTCACCGCGCCCGCGAATCAGGCACCCACGGTGGCGATCAGCGCGCCGGCCAACAATGCCTCGTTCACCACCACCGAAAACATCAGCGTCACGGCCAACGCCAGTGACACCGATGGCAGCGTGTCGTGGGTGGAACTCTTTCTGGACGACAACGCTGCCGCGTATGCAACCATCACCAGCGCCCCGAACAGCTTCACCATCGCTGCCGGGACGCTGGCCGCCGGATCGCACACGCTCAAGGCGATCGCCACCGACGACAAGGGAGCCAAGGGTGAGTCGCAAGTCACGGTGACGATCACCGCGCCGCCCGCGCTCTCCGCCACGGTGTATCTGGTAGGTGATGAAGTCGACCTCGGCACGAACAACCGTGTCGTCAAGTATTGGAAGAACGGGGTGCCCTTCGAGCTCTCCAATCGGAACTTTTCGGCTGAGGCGTCTTCCATGGTGGTGTCCGGCAGCGATGTGTACGTGGCTGGATGGGAACGCAACACGAACACCTACACCGTTGCCACGTACTGGAAGCCCGACGGTACAGCCGTCACGCTCGGTGGACCCAGCGCCCACTCGCAAGCCACGTCCATCGCGGTCGTGGGCGGTGATGTGTATGTGGCAGGTTGGGAGGCCGTTGGTACTGGCGGAAGGCGCGTGGCCAGGTACTGGAAAAATGACGCAGCGGGGGTGGTCAGTCTCACCGATGGTTCCCGCGCGGCTGAAGCGGCTGCCATCGCGGTGTCTGGCAGCGATGTGTATGTGGCCGGATATGAAGCGAGTGCACCGACCGCTGGATTCCCCGTTATCAAATACTGGAAAAACGGGGCGGGTGCGGCGGTGACTCTCACCACGGCGCAGACCTCCGCCAACGGAGTGGGCTCCATTGCCGTGTCAGGCAGTGATGTATATGTGGCTGGTTATGAGGCCAATGTCGCCAAGTACTGGAAGAACGGCGCGGCGGGGGCGATTGTCCTCGGCGATGCCGGTGCCATTTCCTTTGCCCACGACATCCTTGTGGTAGACGGTGCCGTGTATGTCGCGGGAGAGCAGCGACCCAATGCAAGCGGGGTGCATACCGCGAAAGTTTGGAGAGAGGGTGAAGTCACCAATCTGACCACTGGTGAGTTCGACGCGAGCGCGACCTCCATTGCCGTCTTGGGCAGCGATGTCTACGTGCTGGGCGTTGAAAGGCTCGTTTCGAAATACTGGGTCAATGGCGTCGCGACGAGCGCGACAACCGCCAGCGCCGGTACATCACGGGTCGCGATCGTGGTAACAGGGCCGGGCAACTGATCGGCAGTCCGGCCTCCCACACGCCAGCATGATCCGCAAATATTTTCTTGCTGCGCTGGTTGTGCTGATTCCCGTCACGGGTTTTGCCCAGTTACAGGAATTGGAGACTTCCACACCCGAATGGAAAACCCTGGGCGAAACCGCTTGGGGCAGCACCACCAAGGCCCGACTGCAAGCCATCGAAGGCGGCGGCACGACTTACCGGCTGTATCTGAAAGACGAAACCACGTTGAAGAACAGCCGGAACCTGCCGGTGTTCCAGTATTTCAGCATCGTGTTAAGAGGCTTCACCGCTGCGACGCAGAGCGCCTAGCAGTTCGGCGTGACGATGGATCTGCGCCGATGCGCGCAGGTGCTGCGAACGCACGATGGCCTGCATGTCTTTCAGCGCCTCGGCGAAATCGCTGTTGACGATGACGTAGTCGTATTCCGTGCAGTGCGAAATTTCACTTAGCGCATCGCGCATGCGGCGCTCGATCACCGCCGGCTGATCCTGCCCGCGGGCATACAGACGCTCGCGCAGCACCTGCAAAGAAGGCGGCAGAATGAAAATCAGCACCGCATACGGCGCAAGCTTGCGAATCTGGCGCGCGCCCTGCCAGTCGATTTCGAGCACCACATCGCGCCCGGCATCGAGCTGAGCGAGCAGCGCTGCGCCAGACGTGCCGTAATGGTGATCGAAAACCTGGGCGTGTTCGAGGAATTCCCCCGCGGCCACCATGGCGAGAAAACGACCGCTATCGACGAAATGATAATCGCGGCCATCGACTTCACCACTTCGCGGCGCGCGCGTCGTATAAGACACCGATGCTGATATGCCAGGCTCAGCGACGAGCAGCGCTCGCACCAGGCTGGTCTTGCCCGCGCCCGACGGCGCTGACACGACAAAGAGCTTGCCTACGCCTGCGCTGTCTTGATGATTTTTTGCCGCGCTCATGCCCGCACTCATTCCACGTTCTGAATCTGCTCGCGCATCTGCTCGATGGCCACTTTGATCTCAACCGATGCCAGCGTAGTCGCGGTATCTATTGATTTGGAGCCGAGCGTATTGGCTTCGCGATTGAGCTCCTGCATCAGAAAATCAAGACGCCGCCCAATGGCGCCACCACCTGCAAGCACGCGCTCGACTTCTTCGAGATGCACCAGCGTGCGATCGAGCTCTTCTTCGACATCGGTTTTCTGCACCAGAAAAACCAGCTCTTGCTCAAGGCGCGCGGCATCGAAACGCGCTTCGAGCTCGGCAAGACGCGTCGTCAAACGTCGGCGCTGACCTTCAATGATCGCTGGCATCTCTGCGCGCACGATGGCGAGCTGGCGGCGAATGTCGGTACAACGCTGCAAAATGAGATCGCGGATCGCTGCGCCTTCACGCTGGCGCGTCTCATCGGTGTCGCTCAGAGTTTCTTCAAGCAGCGTGAGCGCTGCGCTATGCAGTTCACCAGGATCAACCTCGGCGCGCACCAGCACCTGCGGCCACTTCAGCACATCGAGCGCGCTCGATGGCGCCGGCGCGCGCATCATGTTTTCAACGCGCTGCTGCAATGCCAGGAGATTTGCGACCAGTGTTTCATCGAGCGCAAGTGCTGCCGACGAAGCAGGCCCGGGGTGAAATCTCAGCACGGCTTCAAGCTTGCCGCGACGCAGATTCGTATTGATGAGTTCGCGCGCACGCGCTTCGATGGCGCGCAGTTCCTCTGGCAGACGCAATGTCACATCGAGGTAGCGGTGATTGAGCGTGCGCAGCTCCCACACCAGAGTTCCCTGCGCAGCAGTGAATTCACGGCGCGCAAAGCCGGTCATGCTTCGAATCAAAGTTCCCCCGGGGTCAGTATGGTGGTTATCGATGGGTTATACTGGCCGGCCATTGTCCCACAGAACTCTGTCCCAACCCAGCTTTCAACTACCGAGAAGAACTTCATGCGTCCGAGCGGCCGTGCCCCAGGCGATTTGCGACCTATCACTATCACGCGTAACTACACCCGTCATGCCGAAGGCTCTGTGCTGGTCGAGTTTGGTGATACCCGGGTGCTCTGCACTGCCAGCATCGATCCGAAAGTACCCCCCTTTCTCAAAGGCAGCGGCCGCGGCTGGATCACTGCGGAATACGGCATGCTTCCGCGCTCCACGGGCCAGCGCATGCCGCGCGAAGCCGCCAAAGGCAAACAAGGCGGACGCACACTTGAGATTCAGCGCTTGATCGGCCGCGCACTGCGCGCCGCTGCCAATCTCGATGCACTCGGCGAACGCACCATCACTATCGATTGTGATGTCATTCAAGCTGACGGCGGCACGCGCACTGCGTCGATCACCGGTGGTTATGTCGCGCTCGTCGATGCGGCGAGACATTTGCAACGCCAGCGCGCAATCTCGAGTAATCCGCTACTCGGTTTTGTCGCCTCTGTTTCGGTCGGCATCTATCGCGGCACGCCCGTGCTCGATCTCGATTACGCCGAAGATTCGCAGGCCGAAACCGACATGAACGTCGTCATGAATGATGCCGGCGCCTTCATCGAGCTCCAGGGCACCGCCGAAGGCCACGCCTTTCGTCAGGACGAACTGAACGCCATGATCGAACTCGCGCGTAGCGGCATTCGTGATCTCATCACTTATCAGCAGCAAGCGCTGGCTGCGGATCCGGCGAAGTAACCCCAAATGAAGTAGTGACGAAATAAATCGGCAATGACCACCAGCACCAACAAAACGCGCCGCATCGTACTCGCGAGCGGTAACGCCGGCAAGCTGCGCGAATTCTCCGCGCTTCTTGCCGGCTCGGGTTTTGAGTTCGTTCGCCAAAGTGATCTCCATGTTCCCGAAGCCGATGAAACCGGTTTGACCTTTGTTGAAAACGCGATCATCAAAGCGCGCAACGCCGCCGAACACACTGGCCTGCCTGCGCTTGCCGATGATTCAGGTCTTGAAGTCGATGCACTTGCTGGCGAGCCCGGCATCTATTCATCGCGTTATGCCGGACCGGGGGGCGATAACGGTGCCAACGTCATCAAGCTACTCGCCGCGCTCAAAGATGTGCCGCATGCTGAGCGCACCGCGCGCTTTCGCTGCCTCATCGTTTATCTGCGTCACGCCGCTGACCCAACGCCGCTGATCTGTCAGGGAACATGGGAAGGTCACATCCTCGATGCGCCGCGTGGCAACGGTGGCTTTGGCTATGACCCAGTTTTTCTCGTGCCTAGCTATGAATGCAGCGCTGCCGAGCTACCCGCTAAAATCAAAAATCAATTGAGCCATCGCGGCCAGGCGATGACTGCGCTGCTTAGCGCCTTCAGCGCTGCGCGCTCATGAACCACGTGGTGCGCAGCGTCGGGCGGGTACTGACTGCGCCACGCTTTGATGCTCCGCCGCCGCTGTCGCTGTATGTGCATGTGCCTTGGTGCACGCGCAAATGTCCTTACTGCGACTTCAACTCGCACGAATCGCGCGGCGCCATTCCCGAACAGGATTACCTCGCCGCGCTGATCGCTGACCTCGAGCAGGATCTGCCGAGCGTATGGGGACGAACGATTGAAAGTATTTTCATCGGCGGCGGCACACCGAGTCTGCTTTCTCCTACGATCATCGAGCGCTTGTTGTCCGCACTGCGCGCATTGCTGCCGCTGCGCCCCGATCTTGAAATCACGCTCGAAGCAAACCCCGGCACCGTCGATCGCGCGTGCCTTACAGAGCTGCGCGCCGCTGGCATCGGCCGACTCTCGATCGGCGTGCAAAGTCTGAGCGACACCTTGCTCACGCGCATTGGCCGCATCCACGATGCGCGCGCCGCCTATGATGCGGCCGAAGGCGCAGCGAGCGCAGGTTTTGCGAGTTGGAATATCGACATGATGTACGGCCTGCCTGGCCAGTCTGCTGGTGATGCGCTCGCGGATCTGCGCGCCGCAATCGCACTCGGCGCACCGCATCTCTCGCATTACCAGCTCACCATCGAACCCAATACCGCGTTTTATCGTGAGCCACCGCGCCGCGCCGATGATGAAACGCTGTGGGAAATGCAGCTACGCTGCCAGGAAGCACTCGCTGACGCTGGCTACGCGCACTATGAGATCTCGGCTTATGCCAAACCTCTTGCCGAGTGTCGGCACAATCTAAATTACTGGCGCTTCGGTGACTACCTCGGCATTGGCGCTGGCGCTCACGCTAAGATCACCGTCGCTGCCGAAAACGCTATTCATCGCATCGCCAAAGTCCGCCATCCGCGCGACTATCTGGAGCGCGCCGGTAGCGCTGCGCGCATCGCCGAGCGGCGCACGCTCGATACTGCCGAACTTGGCCTTGAATTCATGATGAATGCTTTGCGCCTCAATGACGGTTTCGAGCGCCGCTTATTTCAGGAACGCACCGGCCTGCCACTCGCGGCTTTCGAAAAACAATTCGCGCGCGCCGAAGAACTCGGCCTGCTCGAACGCGATCACACGCACATCCGCCCGAGCGCCCACGGACAGCGCTATCTCGATGACTTGCTGTTGCTGTTCATGCCGGATTAATTGATCTGATATCGATTGGCGTAGTGATTGGGCGTTGTTCGCCAGTAAGTTTGCCGACACGCTTTTCGCCATCCTGATCGCTCGGGCGCCGCCGTCCATGGCGGCGCACGGTCCGCAAACTTACTGGCGAACAACGCCCCTCCAGAGGGGCGCTGCTTTCATGATCCTCCCCGCTGGTGGTGCCAAGCACCTGAAACCGCTATGATCCGCGTTTTTCCGCACTGGGCATGAAGATGGCGACACTGATTTTGCAGGGGCCAAAACTCGATGGTGAAGCTACGCGCCAAATAGCAGCGCACACCGGCGGGCACATCGAAACGCGAGCGCAGCACATACGCGTGATGATCGATCAACCGATCCTCGCACAGAGTCTTGCCGATTTACGTGCGCGTTTTGCTTTCGACATCAACCCGCTGCCTGCGGATTTCGATCCGGCTGCGGTGCGTCTGCTGCTCACTGATATGGATTCCACGCTCATCAATATAGAGTGCATGGATGAAATCGCGGGTTATGCCGGCATCAAACCGCAAGTAGCGGAAATTACTGAATCAGCAATGCGCGGTGAAATCGATTTCGAAACTTCGTTGCGCCGCAGGCTCGCACTGGTGAAAGGTCTCGACGCCAGTTTGCTTGAAAAAGTGTATATGGAAAAACTGCGGCTCAATGAAGGCGCAGCAGCACTGATCGCGGGACTGCGCGCACGCGGTATAAAAACAGCGCTGGTCTCAGGCGGCTTCACCTTCTTCACCGAGCGCCTGCGTGAACATCTGCATCTCGATTACACACTCGCCAACGAACTCGACATCGCAGGTGGACGTTTGCTCGGCACAGTAAGCGGCGGCATCATCGGCGCGCAGGCAAAAGCAGATTTTCTACGCAAACTATGCGACAAACTCGGCATCAGTGAGAAAGCCGTGATCGCCTCAGGCGATGGCGCGAATGATCTGCCGATGATGCATCTCGCCGGCCTCGGCGTTGCTTACCGCGCCAAACCCGCCGTGCAAGCCAAAGCCGACATCGTCCTCAACCACGCAGCGCTCGATGCGATCCTCGATTTCATCGAAAGCTGAATTCGGCGAATCAACCGCGCATCGAAAACTCTGTAGCGAATCAAATATAGGTTGGGCTGAGCAACGCGAAGCCCAACAGATTTCGCCACCATGAAATCATGGCGCAGCCAGTCAGCGAGTGTAGATGTTGGGCTTCGCGTTGCTCAGCCCAACCTATGAACTAAGGAAGATCTGAAAAACCCTCTTCGTCATTGCGAGAGGCTTTAGCCCCGTGGCAATCCAGACAGCCACATAAATTGCCACGGCTTCGCCTCGCAATGACGGAGGTTTTATAGCTTTTGTCTTTCTCCGGGCCATCGCAATGCCCAAAGCGGTGCTCGGGAGTCATTTTCAGGACCGTTGGCGCGCAGCCGCTCCGTGTCCTGAAAATGACTCCCGAGTACCCCTGATCACCGTACTTCGAGATTCGGCTTCATAGCAAAGCTCGCTGCCGAACTCAACTACTCAGCCACTTTCTCAAACACCAAATCCCAAACGCCGTGACCAAGACGTTCGCCGCGGCGTTCGAACCTAGTTAACGTGCGCCACTCGGGGCGCGGCGCGTAATTTTCAGCCGTGTTACGCAGGCCCGGCGTTGCCGACAGCACCGTTAGCGCTTGCTGCGCGTAGTTTTCCCAATCAGTCGCCATGTGCATCACGCCGCCGGGTGCGAGGCGCGACGCCACAAGCGCGGCAAAAGGCGGGCTCATCAAACGGCGTTTGTGATGACGTTTCTTCGGCCAGGGATCAGGGAAAAAAAGATAAATCGCATCGAGCGAGGCTGGCGCGATGCGATGCGCCAACACTTCAGCCGCGTCTTCGCACAGCACGCGCACATTCTCGATACCGCGCTCATTGAGCGCGCGCAGAAAATTGCCGACTCCAGGGCGATACACCTCGATGCCAAGAAAATCGACATCGGGATTCGCCTGCGCCATGGCGAGCAGCGACTCGCCCATGCCAAAACCAATCTCGATACGATGCAAGGCATGACGCCCGAACAGCGCATCGAGATCGCAAGCCGCATTATCAAAGCGCGCTTCATAATGCTCAAGGTGCAGATCAAGCGCGCGACGCTGCGCCTCGGTCATGCGTCCTTCACGACGCACGAAGCTGCGCACCGTGCGCATGGCAGGAGATTCAGTCACCAGAGGAAAATTAACTGAAGAACAAACCGTCGACCGGAGATGAAGCGCTGGCGAAACGCTTGCGCGGAATGCGTCCAGCGCGCCAGGCTTCGCGCCCCGCTTCGACCGCCTTCTTCATCGCCGAGGCCATCAACACCGGATCGCGCGCACCGGCAATCGCGGTATTCATCAACACACCATCGCAACCAAGCTCCATGGCAATCGCGGCATCGGATGCCGTGCCCACACCCGCATCAACCAGAATCGGCACGCGTGCATTTTCAACGATGGTGAGAATGTTATAGGGATTGCGAATGCCAAGCCCCGAACCGATCGGCGCCGCAAGCGGCATCACCGCGACGCAACCGATATCTTCAAGACGCTTGGCCGCAACCGGATCATCGTTGGTATACACCATGACCTTGAAGCCTTCAGCGACCAAGGTCTTTGCAG
>JAITWN010000003.1 GCA_031285245.1 Chromatiales bacterium
GGGCGTGAACATCTGCCGGTCGCTGGCGACAGCGCGGTTCTGGTGTGTAATCACGCCAGCTATCTCGATGTAGGTTTCATCATTCTGGCATTACCTTCGCCTGTTGGTTTTGTCGCCAAGGCTGAGCTGAGCCGCAATCCGTTGGTGCGTATTTTCCTCAAGCGACTAGGCGTGGAGTTCGTCGAACGTTTCAATGCCAAGCGTGGTGCCGCTGATGCGCGCGCTTTGTCGCAGCGTTTGCGCGCTGGCAAGCCGCTGCTCTATTTTCCCGAAGGCACGTTCACAGCTACACCGGGTCTACGCACTTTTCACATGGGCGCTTTCATGGCGGCGGCCAGTACTGGCATGCCGTTGGTACCGATGGCACTGCGCGGCTCGCGCGAGCAAATGCGTCCGGGAAATTGGTACCCGCATCCAGGCATGACAACGCTCACCATTACCCCTGCTATCTTGCCAGCGACTAATGATTCGAGTTCGACCTGGGATGAGGCAATCATGTTGCGTGATCGTGCTCGCGTGGCTGTGCTTGCGCATTGTGGTGAAGCGGATTTGGGGTGACTGGTCTTGCTAGTTCTTCTTCGTGGCTGGTGATTGGCGGGGCGCGACACCGCTTTCGAACGGTTGCGAGTGCTGATGGAACGCATCCATCTGGGTGCGATAAATCTGAAACATTCCCAGTCTGAATATATCGCCCCTCTTGAGAGGGCGCTGCCGACAGGCGTGTTTCGGGACCGTATGCCGCCAGGGATGGCGGCCCTACGAGCGGCCAGGACGGCGAAAAGCGCGTCCCGAAACACGCCTGCCGACAGCGCCCTGGCCATAGTCTTATTCGATCAGCCGTGTTTGCGTAACCACGCCGCCGCGCGCATCAAACCGATAATCGTTTTGGCATCATTGAATTCACCGCTCGCGGCACATTCAACGGCATCTTCAAAAGGCAACCAATGCAATTCAAACACTTCATCTTCATCGGGGCGCTGCGTGCCTTGCATCAGCCCACGTGCGAGGTAGAGATGAATGATTTCGCTGAAGACACCCGGCGAACTCAATACTGCACCTAGACTTTCCCAGCGCGCAGCAGTCAAACCAGCTTCTTCGCGCAGTTCGCGTTGCGCGGTTCGCAGCGCCGCTTCGTTGTGATCGATCTTTCCTGCCGGCAGTTCCCACAGCCAAGAGTTGGCGACAGGGCGGTAATGGCGCAGCAAACAAACGTGGCGCTGGGCGTCGAGTGCGATTATGGCCGCGCCGCCTGGGTGACGCACGATTTCGGCGCGCATTTGGCTACCGTTTGGCAAGGTGACCTCTTCAACATCAACAGTGATGATGCGGCCGCGATAGATCTTCATGCGCTGGCCTCGCACTCATCTGCGCCAAGGTATGCCGTAGACCAGGTTGCGATCATCGCGGCGACATAAAGCGCGTCGGTTTCGCGGGACAGCAGATGATCTGCGCCTGGCAGCGCGACGAGGCTTTTGGGATGGCGCGCCGCAGCGTACAAACGCTGTGCATGATCGAAGTCTACGGTGCGGTCATCAGGCGCATGTAGCAGCAACAGCGCGGCATCGAGCTCAGCGATGTCGATGGCAGGATGTTGTGCGCGCAGATCTTCGACCAGTTGCGCAGTGATGAGATAAGACAAGCCGCCGATTTCGACGCGTGCTTCACCACTACTCGCGACAGTGTTTTCAACGCCCGCAAGCTGACTCAAAACATGGGCAGGCGCGCTTGGTGAATTGATGATTGCTACTGCTTTTACCGAACGAAAATGCGGGGCGGCGGCGAGCATGGCCGTACCGCCGAGAGAGTGGCCAATCAACAGCGCTGGTGCGCGATGGTGCGTGGCGAGAAAGTTCGCCGCAGCGCGGACATCTCCCACATTGCTGCTGAAGTTGCTGTCTTCAAAGCGCCCGCCACTCTCCCCTAACCCCATGAAATCGAGGCGCAGCACGCCGAAGCCGCTTTGTGTGAGCGCGCGTGCGATCTGGCGGATGAAGCGGTAATTGCGGTGACAGGTAAAGCAATGCGCGAACACGGCGTAGGCATGCGGCTCAGCGCTTGCGGGCAGGTCGAGGCTGGCGGTGAGTTCAATGCCGCGATCGTTGGGGAAACGGACTTTGCTGGTGCGCATGGGTCAACCTCGCGCAGGGCCGACAGAGCAGCTGATACCTATGCCGCCGTGTCCGCAATAGCCGCCAGGGTTTTTGGCGAGATATTGCTGATGGACATCTTCGGCGTAATAAAACTCGGTCGCGCGCACAATCTCGGTGGTGATGTCGCCATGTCCCGCGGCATGTAGCGCGCCCTGATAAATGCCCCGCGATTGCTCCGCTTCTGCGTGCTGAGCCTCGTCATAGTAGTAGATACCAGAGCGATACTGGGTGCCGACATCGTTGCCCTGGCGCATGCCTTGCGTGGGATCGTGGCCTTCCCAGAACACGCGCAGCAATGCGCTGAAGGCGATGATCTGCGGATCATAGACGACGCGCACGACTTCATTGTGACCAGTGAAGCCGCTACAGACTTCGCGGTAGCTAGGGTTTGGCGTGTAGCCGCCAGCATAGCCGACCGCGGTGACGTATACGCCATCGAGCCCCCAAAACATGCGCTCGGCGCCCCAGAAGCAGCCCATGCCGAAGACGATTTCTTTCACGCCTTGAGGATAAGGAGGCAACAGTGCTCTGCCATTTACATAGTGACGGTTGGTGATCGGCATCGCTTGTGCTCGTCCCGCCAGCGCGTCGGCGCGTGCAGGCATGGTGGTTTTTGAGGTGTTAGGCACGAGTTTTATCCGCAACAGCTCGGTTTGCGTCGTTTACTTGATAACTAAAATTATATTAAAATGCCGAGAAACCTATGGATTGGTTATATAAGGGAGGCTTTTAAGGTTATAAGCCATCGTTCTAAGCTCTAAGGTACCCTAGCATGAGTCCAATCCAGGCTGCTCCTCAGAATAATGATAGCGCTGCGCAGCGACCCGCCGAGCGCGAGTTCGATCCGCAGCGCATAAAGGCGCTCAACGAGAAATATCGCCCGCTCACTCCCGAGCAGCGCATCACCGAGCTCTATCGCGATTTTGAGCCGAGTCAGGTCATGCTGACTTCCTCTTTCGCTGCGACCTCAGCGTTTCTGCTCCATGTTTTCTCGCGCACGGCCCCACATCAGCGCGTGTTTTTCATCGACACAGGCTATCACTTCCCGCAGACGCTGGAGTACAAACGCAAACTGACCGAGCTCTACCATCTCGACGTCGTCGATATCCGCGCCGAGGACTGGAAGCACGAGTTCACGCTGAAGGATGAAACGTGGAAGAAAGATCCGGATTTCTGCTGCTCGATCAATAAGGTCGAACCGATTTATGCGCTAAAGCAGAACTATGAAGTGTGGGCTTCGGGATTGATGCGCTGGCAGACCGAGCATCGCGCAACGCTTGACGTCTTCGAAGCACGCAACGGTATCATCAAATTTTATCCGCTCATCGATATCACGCGCGAGCAGCGCGATGCCTACATCGCCGAGCACCAACTGCCTTTCCACCCGCTGGTCGCGGTCGGCTATTCCTCCATCGGCTGTACCCATTGCACGGTGCCTGGTAAAGACCGCAGCGGGCGCTGGAACAATAGCCCTAAGACCGAGTGCGGTTTGCATCTGTGAGCTCCAAGGCGGCTCTGTTTGCGCAGAGCCGCTGCCTAGCTGGGCACGTCTCTCTCCAGAGTGTAGTGATCAGCGGCGGTGCCCGGTAGCATTTT
>JAITWN010000080.1 GCA_031285245.1 Chromatiales bacterium
CGTATTGAGCCGTTCGGCTATACGCTTCATCAGGAAACAGCTTCAGCTGATAGGGAGCCTCCCCTGCGGGAAGACAACAAAAGCCGTCTCGTCATATCGTCAGGTCATGGGATTGTAAGTCGTAGTTGATGTTCATGGCGCGATCGAGGGCGGCATCAGGTTCCAATTCGTTCGCACTCAAGACGGACGGTTTCACCGGTCAGAAGATCCTTGGGAAGCGGTAGATCGCACTCAAATACGAATGGCCCAACTTTGATTTCTCTTCCTCCTTGCCGAACCACCACGCCCCGAATCTCGTGTCGGTAACCGCTGAGTGTCCTAATCTCGTCACCCACTTGGCACCGCTCAATGTCGCGGCATCCAAGCAGGAAATAGAGCGAAATATTGCCATCCATTGAAGGATTCCAAGGATGCGCGAAGCAAAGGAACGCAAGCCTGCCATCCGATATCCGCAGATCAGCTTCTTCAGCCGCCGCATTCGCTTCAACGACTTCTACAGTAATCATGGCGTGATTCCCAAACTGGGGGCCTTCTTCGCGAGTTCGGAGGCGGTTTTGATGTGGAACGTGGTGATTGAAGAGCTACCTCGTTGAAGGCCGACGAAGCCAAACTTGGCACTTCCTTGACCTCCAATCAGTCTTACGAAGCCGTTCATCTCGGGAACCCAAGTTCCGTTCTGAATGATGTGGTTCGCGTCGTCCACATACTGAGCCAAGTTGTAGCTCTTGTTTCCCATCGCGTTCATGATCGACCCGGCGTGCTTGTCAAAGTGCACCACTGCCTCATCTGCTTTGAAGAGATACTTGGGATGAGGCAGTGCTAGTGGCGTCTTTGCGACGTTTCGATAAATAGAACGCACAATCATTGAGCTAGCCGATACAAAGCTAGCAGCTGTCATTGACCATTGACCCGCTGAATAAGCATTCGAGCACTGGTTGACGCCTCCGTCGACGCCTAGGGCATTACGTACGTCCTGTAAATCGCCGAGCCCGAAGGTGGCGAGATTAAACGCTTGATCGCCAAAACCAGCTACGCCATCTACAAGCCACTGCGGCAAACCGGGCATGGCAAGCAATCCCTGCGGATCGTAGAAACCGATAGGATTGCCTCCAACGTAACCGTATGTGCTCAGCCCTCCCATTAACCCTATCGGATCACTCTGCGTATAACGCCCAGTCGTTGGATCGTACCCATCACGCAAATAGTTGTAATGCAGCCCCGTCTCCTGGTCATAGTATTGACCTGGGAAACGCAGGTTGTAGCTGAAGCTCACACTATCCATATCCGGATCATCATTGGCTGCGGTCGTGCCGAATGGATCGCTGTCCCAGCGCCATACGATGGTGCCTGTGGTGGTGGTGATTACCCGCGGCGTGTTGAGATGATCGGTGTGCACGTAATAGATCGCGCTGCCTTTGAGCACGCCGACGGGCTGAGTGTCGAGGTAGACGGTTTCAGTGATCGGCGTGCCCGCGCCGTCATACTCTCCGATCAACTGGCCTTGCTCGTCGTAGACGAACAGTATGCTCGTCCCCCCGACCGTCTTGCGGATGCGCTCGCCCAACCCGTTCAAGGTGTAGCTGATACTGCCATCGACGCCGGTGAGGCGGCCTCTCGGGTCGTAACTGTAAGTGTGAGCGCCATCGCCGGTGATGGCGCCGTTCGCCGCGTAACTGTAGCTGCGAGTGTTAGCGCCGCTGATGCTCAGCAAACGGTTGCCGGTGGTCGAGATCGAGTAACTGTCGCTGTTTGAATTCTCGGTGAAGGCTGTGCGATTACCGACGGCGTCGTAGCTGAAGGATTGATAGGCCGCGCCGGCGTAGCTCGTCAGGCGATCCAGGCTATCGTAGCCGTAGGTGTCGCTGTTGGCGGCAGTGAGGCGGCTGGCATCATCGTAATCAAGCAACACGGTAGTGCCAGCGAGTGTGTACGAGGCCACGCGGCCATCGCTGTCGAGAGGACGGCTGTAACCGCCGATGCCGCCCCAGCTCCAACCGATTGCGCCGCCGAAGGGCGCATAGCTGACATCATCCAGGAGCGCCACGCTACCGATTTTCACGGTAGAGATCCGGCTCTGCGCATCGTAGCTGTAGGAGATGACTTTGCCGGAGGGATAAGTCATCTGGGCGAGACGGCCGGCGCTGTCGTAGGCGTAGCTCGTGGTCAAACTGATCGTGCCGACCTTCTGCGTCTTGGCAGTGAGGCGGCCGTGGGCGTTGTAGCTGTAGCTGGTTGTGCCGTGAGCGTCGGTGATGCTGGTGAGCCGACCAATGCCATGGCTGCCGGTGTCGTACTGGAAGGTGGTGGTGACGGCGCTGCCGCCAAGAGCGGCGCTCACTTGCGTAACGCGGTTCAGCGCGTCGTAGCTGTAGCTGGTGACTGCACCTCTCGCGTCGGTGCTGGTCAGCAGGTTGCCGGCAGCGTCATAGGTGTTGTTGGTGGTGCCGGTGTCGGGGCTCGCGATCTGCTTGAGGTTGTCGAGCGCATCGAAGGTGTAGCTAGTCGCTTTGCCGCGCGGGTCGGTGACCTTGGTCAATTGGTCGAGTAGATTGTAGATAAAGCTGGTCGCTCCGGCTGCCGGATCAACGATCTTCGTCAAGCGATTCAGCGAGTCGAAGGTCTGGCTGGTGGTACGACTCAAAGGATCAACGCTGCTGGTGAGATTGCCGTTGGCGTCGTAAACATAGCTGGTGCTCTGAGATTGGGCGCCGAGATCTTGAGTCAAGCGATTGATGGCGCTGTATACGCGCGAACGGGTCTGGGTAAGAGCGCTGTAAGGATCGTAAACATTCTCTTCAATGCGGTTGCCCATCGCATCGAGCGTGTAGTCGATGCGATTGCCAAGCCGATCGGCAACGCTGGTCAGACGATGGGCGGCATCGTAGGTGTAATCGAGATAACTGCCACCTGGCAGCGTCACTCGCGTTACTTGGCCGACGTTGTCATAGGTAAAGCTCGTGGTCTCGCCAGCCGTGGCGCGGCTGGTCAAACGACTGCGAAGATCGTAGGTGAGAGTAGTGGTAACACCATTGGGATCAATGACAGTCAGCGGATGACCGTGAGCATCATAGCTCGTGAACTGCGTGACATGACCGAGGGCGTTGGTGAGAGAAGAGAGATTGCCACTCGCATCATAAGCAAGCGTGGTGATGTCGCTTAGATCTGTACGTGGACCATCCACTGTTAATATCTGGCCGTAGTTATCATATGTGTATGTCCAGGTGCGAGACGTGCTCGCATTCGGATCAGTAATTGTCTTGGTTAACTGATTGCCGTTGGAGTCGTACGTGAACGTCGTGGTGCGAAGAGGTGTACCACTAGCGCTACCGCTATTGTAAACAGAGACCACCATTGGCAAGTGATAGACGGAGTGCCACTGCGTTGAAATTGTTCGCGGTGTAGCCGACCCATTACCTTCAGTGCGAGTAGTTTCCTGCCCTAGGTTATCGTAGGCATAGGTTGTGAAAACACTATTCCAGTCCATTGCTTGGAATATCGTTCCGTTACTGTTGTAGTAAAAATTCTTGTAGCGACCGCAAGCTAAACATGGATTGCCGCTGATAGAACTGAGCACGCGCCGACTGGTGCTTTGGTTGGTGTAGTTATAAGTATTGACGTTGCCTAATGTGCTGGTGATTTGCACTGAGTTGGCGGTTGGGTAAGCTAAAGAGACCGACTCAGCGCCATTGGCATGCGTTGAAAGTGTCGGACGGCCTTTTGAATCGTATTGCCATGTCGCGTAGCGATTACCACTTTCATCGACGATGCCCGTTAGTGGATAAAGTGCATTCTGCATCGGAACGGGCCGATAGGTTTCCACGTAAGTGGCGTCGGCAGGTGTTGCGGTTGCGCCGACCACCTGACCCAAGGCACTAAGCTGGGCCGAGCTAAACGGAGCTGTGGGCGGCGAGCTCGTATAGCCGTTCATGGGTCCGTAAGCGGCTTCGTATTTGTATTGACGGGTCGAGGTATCGGGATAGGTCACAGATTTTAGATACTGACTCGGCACATCGTCGCTGCCGTCACCGTAAGCGTATGTATAAATCTGCCCACCTGGGTCTTGCATTGTGGTCAGCAAACCTTGACTGTTGTAAGTCAGTGATAACTGTGCGCCATTACTCGCAGCGATAGCGATCAACAATCCTGGAAACGGTGCGATACTGCTCGAAGTAGTACTCGTGCTGTAGGTCAACGTATAGAGATCACCGTTCAATTGTTGAATGCGTAACAGCAGGCCATTGGCGTCGTAGAACTCATAGGCTTGACGGGCGGAATCGTAGTAACGGTAAGCGCTGCCATTCCCATCGGCGTACGTGGCCAATTGATCTCCTGAAGGCGCTCGAGCAACCCACACACCATTCGTTAAATCCCAACCATGTGTATCAGCGAGCGCTCGTGTGGCCGCGATGAAGGTAGGATTGGAATCAAAGGTTAGGAAGCGACCGAAGACTGAGATGGACCAATTGGCGCCGAGCCTATTGGGAATGGGTTTGAAATGCCAAGACGAATACTGACGAGCAAAGAAGAGCGCGCCATGGCTGGCAGCACCTTGATAGTCCACTTCTGTTTGTATCTTGCATGAACGCCCAAGGAAAATCGGGTTACCGGTTCGATCACAGGCACCCATTTCTGGCTGCCGAGCGATTTGACACAGTCCGTTACTGTTGAGGGTAGCGCCATTTGGGCAGATGCCCATAACGTGCACCCAGTTCTGATAGAACGTATTCGGATAAGTATCGACTCTATTATAACTGTACGTATATGTAAGATCGTAGGTGCAACCGAACCCATATGAAGTGCTGTACTCAGCACGGGGATTACTATATGAGATAGTCGGATTGGTACTGAAGGGAGCGGGCATCTCAGCCATACAGGCTGTGTTGGCGTCGCTATAGAAGTTGCTCGACCATGGAGTACGGTCGGGTTGATAGATACGCAACGGAGTGCTTAGATCATAAAGGTAATCATCTAGCGTTGTCGCAGATACGCTAGCAGTTGCACCGAATAACCATACTAAAAGCGCAGAAAGCGCGATTTTAGTTTTCATTCCAAACAGACCGCGCAGAAATTTGTAACCGCCAAACAAAATCCATTCCCGCCCCTTGAATGCATTGAAAAGCATCGCGCCCTCCCGCATCAGTAGCCATTTTGTTTTTTTGATCTGGGCAGATGAGATCTGCTTGGGAGGGATCGTATAGCGCGCGGTGGGCTGGGTCAAATGACCCATTAAGCGGGATCAACCTATAACTGCCCCGTCATTGCGGTGGGGGGGCGTTAGCCTCGTGGCAATCCAAAGCTACGTGGATTGCTTCGGCTTCGCCTCACAATGACGGAGGCTTTTCAGAAGACGACTAAGCGCTGATGTGCTCAATCACCAACTGCGGATTCGCCCGTCCGCGGAATTCGTTGACGTCCAGGCGATAGACGATGTGGATCGAGCCACCGGCGGCGGCGCGTGTGCGGTCCTGTTCGCGATTGAAGGCGATGGCTTCAAGCTGTGCAGCGCTGCCGGGCGGTGAAAGGATCAACTTGAGATGACGCTCGCCAACCAGCCGGCAATCTTTCACTTCGAAATCGCCATCGAACGTCGGCTCTGGAAATCCTTGCCCCCAGGGGCCGGCCGAGTGCAGCAGCTGCGCGAGATCAAGGGAGATCTCTTCCGCACTGAGTTCGCCATCGCTGTAGATCACGCCGTGCAAATCAGCTGGATCAAGATGACGATGCACTTCTTCTTCGAAAGCGGCGCTAAAAGCGGGAAAATCCTGCGCGCGCAGGCTAAGACCCGCTGCCATGGCATGACCACCGAATTTGAGGATCAAGCCCGGATGACGCACTGCCACTGCTTCCAGACAATCGCGGATATGCAGACCCGCGATCGAACGCGCCGAGCCCTTGATCTCGCCCTCACCTGCTGGCGCAAAACAGATCGTCGGGCGATGCGTGCGCTCTTTGATGCGGGAGGCGAGGATGCCAATGACGCCTTGATGCCAGTCTTCGTGATAAAGACTCACCGAGACCGCGGACTCCTGCGCGCAATCACCCAGCACTGTTGCATCCAGGCAGACTAGCGCCTGCTCCTGCATATCGCGTTCGATGCGTCGGCGCTCCTGGTTGAGATCGTCGAGACAGATCGCCATCTCACGCGCTTCTTCGTCTGAATCCGACAGCAAGCACTCGATGCCGAGCGACATGTCTTCGAGCCGCCCCGCCGCATTGAGTCGCGGCGCCAGCGCGAAACCGAGATCGCCCGCGCTCAGCCGTTCGCGCTTGCGCTTGGCAACTTCGATGAGCGCGCGGATGCCAGCGCTGCATTGTCCACGGCGAATGCGCGCGAGCCCCTGCGCGACCAGAATGCGATTGTTGCGATCGAGCACGGCGACATCGGCGACCGTGCCGAGCGCGACCAGATCGAGCAGATTGGCCAGATTCAGTTCAGACAAACCGCGCGCCGCCAACCAACCGGTATCACGCAAGCGCCGGCGCAACGCCATCATCACGTAGAAAATCACGCCAACACCGGCGAGATGTTTGCTTGGAAAAGTATCGCCACGCTGATTGGGATTGACGATGATCTCCGCCTCAGGCAGTTCAGCGCCCGGCAGATGATGATCCGTCACCAACACGCGAATGCCGAGCGCACGCGCTGCGCGCACGCCCTCGATGCTGGAAATACCGTTATCGACAGTAACGATCAGCGCCGGCTCTAAATGCGCGGCTTGCACGACGATCTCAGGCGTCAGCCCGTAGCCATATTCAAAACGATTGGGAACGAGATAACGCGCGTCCGCACCCATCGCGCGTAGCGCGCGCATCGCCAGCGCGCAACTGGTTGCACCATCGGCATCAAAATCACCGACGATGAGAATGCGTCCACCGGCGGCGATGACTTCATGCAGTATGACTGCCGCTTCCGTGCAACCCGGCAAAGTTTCCGGCGGTAACAGATGTTCGAGCGAGCATTCCACTTCGAGCGCGCAGCCCACCGCGCGCCCTGCATAAATACGGCGCAGCACCGGATGCAGACTCGGCGGAAAATCCGCCTCAGCTGCCATCTCGCGGCGCTTGACCAGAATCGCAGGAGAAATCGGGGCAACAGCACTCATCGGCGGGAATCACACAAGAACATCATCACGGGCATCCAGAAATCATGAGCTTTTCTATTGTATCGACTGGGCGTTAGGGACGAAAAATTCCGCCTCGTCATTGCGAGGGGCGTTAGCCCCATGGCAATAGCCACGTAACAATTCAGGCAGCCACGTGAACTGCTTCGGCTTCGCCTCGCTATGACGGAAGTTTTTGCGTGCCACTGCTCAGACGCTCAGCGCGCTCCTACGCCACCAGCGCCAGCGCAAAACGCGGCGGCTGATATGATACTCGGCGCCTTCGCCAGGGCAAATCTTCAGCACATCGAGCTCGCCCGCACGCAGCGCCCGGACGAGCGGCTCGATCCACTGCTCATGCACCTGCATAACAGCCGCGCGCCAGCCTTCGACATCCGCAAGACGCAGCGGCGCGCGCAGCGCATCGAGCGTTGCTAGATGACGACCTGCGCCGGCCGCTTCCAGCCAAGCATCGGCATGTGCAGGCAGCATTGCCACTTGCACTTCGGCATTGAGCGCAAGACCTCGCACATAAGGATCATCCGACCACACCGCGGCATAATCCCCACTATGCCGAACAGGCGGCAGCTCGCCACCGCCCCAGAACCACAAGCCGCTGATTTCAGGCTTATGTACCGCGCGGTGCGCGGCATTGGTCTCACTCGCATGCAGCACCATTTGCACATGATTGAGCAAGCCGCGCCAGAAACGCCCCTCCTCGCCCTGCGGCATGTGCGGATAAAGATCGCCACCGAGTGTTTCAGGCAAGGGCGAAAAACGCACGCGCGGCACATGTGGCCAGCGCTGATACCAACGCAAAGGCGCAAGCGCACGCGGCGCGAGCCCTTCTTCATTCATCTGCGCTGCAATCTGCGCACAATTTTCTACCGCCTCATGCTGAGATAACGCCAGCATCGCGCTACCAAGCATCACTGCCTTATCGATACCCGCCTGAATATGCACCGGATCAGCGCGCAGCCAGAAACCGGCGTGACGCTCGCCGGTTTCACCAAGCAATGCGAGTGGCGCGAGCGGCACGCCATGCTCCTCATCTTCGGTGAGCCCGAAAGCGCGCAGCAACGCTGATTCGAATTCGATATCAGGCACAGCGATGCGATCCGCGCGCGCGCGCAAGAGATCGAGCGCTGGTAAATGCAAATCAGCGCGCATCGCCGCCGCGCCCTCGCGCGCACCAAATAAACCAGGAAGATGAAGAATCAGTTCACGCATTGATGAAACCGTTTTGATCCTTGGAAACCAAGGTGCGCTCTCGGTCGTTGTCGGCGCCCGCGCATTCGGGACACGCTTTTCGCCATCCTGGCGGCGTCCGGTCCCGAATGCGCGGG
>JAITWN010000112.1 GCA_031285245.1 Chromatiales bacterium
CCTGAACAATCCGGCATCCGACCTGCAGATGCCGCCGAACTTTACCTGAAGCGGGAATCGTATTCCCGATCAGCAGCAATCTGCTTCTCAAGCTTATCGCCGTGAGCGAGCAGCTTGTCTTTGGTCATGATGTGCTCACCACGACGCTCGAAATGATATTCGAGCACACGGGTTTCGACGATGGCATCCACCGGGCACGACTCTTCGCAGAACCCGCAATAGATGCACTTGAACAGATCGATATCATAACGCGTTGTGCGCCGTGTACCGTCTTGCGCGCGCGGACCAGCTTCGATGGTGATCGCAAGCGCCGGGCACACCGCCTCACACAGCTTGCAAGCGATACAGCGCTCTTCTCCGCTCGCGTAACGACGCAGCGCGTGCAAGCCGCGAAAACGATTCGACTGCGGCGTCTTCTCTTCCGGATATTGCACGGTGATCTTGCGCGCGAAGAAATAGCGCCCAGTCAGTTGCAGGCCCTTGAGCAGCTCCCACAGCATGAAGCTCTTGAAATAAAAACCGAGGTTCTTCATCGGCCGTCTCCCTTCAGTCGAACCAGGGCTTGAGATGTGCCATCGCTGCTGCGGCAACGATCAGAATCCAGACGATGGTCACCGGAATGAACACCTTCCAGCCAAGACGCATGATCTGATCGTAGCGATAGCGCGGGAACGTCGCCCGGAACCAGAGGAACAAGAACAGGAAGAATGCTGCTTTCAGCAGCAGCCAGAC
Organism: Chromatiales bacterium; assembly: GCA_031285245.1. Lineage (GTDB taxonomy): Bacteria > Pseudomonadota > Gammaproteobacteria > SZUA-140 > SZUA-140 > JAITWN01. The sequence goes on from JAITWN010000112.1 coordinate 733, forward strand.
GATGCCCGGCACCCAGGAGAACACCGCTTCGAGCCCGGGAATACCCTGGAACGGTGACAACCAGCCGCCGAGGAAAAACAGCGCCGACAATATCGCTACCAAAATCATGTTCGCGTATTCGGCGAGGAAGAACAGCGCAAAGGTCATGCCCGAATATTCGACATGGAAACCAGCGACGATTTCTGATTCGCCTTCGGCAACGTCGAACGGCGCGCGGTTGGTCTCGGCGACACCGGCGATGAAATAAACGACGAGCAGCGGCAGCAACGGAATCCAGAACCAATGCAGGATACTGCCCTGCTGCGCCAGCACGATATCACCCAGATTGAGGCTGCGCGAAGCAATGAGCACACCGACGAGCGCAAAGCCCATGGCGATTTCATAAGCGACCACCTGCGCCACCGAACGCATGGCACCGAGGAAGGCGTATCTGGAGTTCGACGCCCAACCGGCGATGATGATGCCGTACACACCCATCGAAGTCATGGCGAAGATATAGAGCAGGCCGGCATTGATGTCGGAAAGCACCATACCCTCATCGAACGGTATCACCGCCCAAGCCGCGAGCGCGGGCGCCAAGGCCAGAATCGGCGCGAACAGAAACAGGAACCGATTGGAGTTGGTCGGAATGATGATTTCTTTGCACGCGAGCTTGAGGCCATCGGCGATCGGCTGGAGCAAACCACGCGGACCAACGCGGTTCGGACCAATACGCACCTGAATGTAGCCGATCACCTTGCGCTCGATGAGCGTCAGGTAAGCCACGGTCAGCATGATCGGCACCACGATGGCGAGAATCTTGACGACCGTCCACAGCAGCATTTGCAGCCATTCCGGCAGCTCTGCCCAGAGTGAGGTCAGCATCTCCATGTGCTCAGGCTCCCTTCACCGGCGTCAGCGCGAGCGGCGCGAACAGCCGCCCGAGCGTCTGCGTTTCGGCGAGCCCGGCCGGCAGCAGCGCGCAGCCCGCCGGCACAGCATCATCCAGCACCACTTCGAACTCCGCCGTGCCCGCGCCTTGGCTCACGCTCACACGCATGCCATCACGTACGCCAAGACGCAGCGCGAGTTCATTGCCAATGCGCAGCCGTGCGGCTTCGCACGCATCGACGGTGCGCTGCAAAGCATCGGCACGCCGCACGATACTATCGACGGCATAAAGCGGCACATGACCAATACGCATCACCCCGCCGTTGCTGATATCGAGCGTCGTCGGCACGCTCCACTCCGCCTCGCCCGAGGGCGAGGCTTCACCGATCTCGTGGCGCAGTTCCTCGCGGATGTCTTCCACCGACATGTATTCAAAGCCAGGCACTTCGAGCAGATTGGCGAGCACGCGCAGCACCTTCCAACCCGGACGCGCTTCGCCCGCCGGCTGCACGGCGCCGTTGAAACTCTGCCAGCGACCCTCGACGTTGACATAAGTGCCAGCGGTCTCGGTGAAGGGCGCTATCGGCAGCAGCACATCGGCGTACTCAGCCATGGCCTCGCTGCGAAAAGCGGTCATCACGATCACGCATCCGGCAGCGCGCAATGCTTCGAGCGCGAGCGCCGGATCGGCCGCATCACGCTCCGGCTCGACACCGAACAGCAACCAGGCATCGAGATTACGCTCGAACATGGTAAGCGCATTCAATCCGCGCGATGAGGCATCCTCACCACCCGGGCCACGATGCGGAACCGCGCCAGCAAGCCAAGCGCCTGCGGCGTTGGCGCCCTGAGTCAGGAAACCCGTCTCGATGCCGAGCGTGCGCGCGATGACGCCAGCAAGCGCACGCAGCGTGGAGTATTCAGGATGCATGGCGGCGATATCGCCGAGCACAAGCTGCGGACGCTCGGCGCCGGCAAGGCGCGCAGCGATGCGGCGCGCGGTCTCATCGACGGTGACACCCGCGAGCAGTGTCTCGTAACCCGCCGGAATCACCACGCTCCGCTGTTCGAGTAGCGCACGCGCCACCGCAGCAAGCGCGCGCGGCAAGCCGGCACCAGCGGCGACATTCTCAACCACCGGGAAATTGAATTCATACGCTGCAGGATTGATGAACATCACGCCCGCGCCATGGAGCGCAGCAACGCGGAGGCGATGGGCGAGGATGGGCTGATCTTTACGCGTATAAGAGCCGACCAGCAACACGGCGTCGGCCGCGGCGACTGATTCGAGCGAACGCCCGAGCCACGGGAACAGCGGCGCGCGCTCTTCATCGCGGAAATCGACTTGGCGCAAACGATGATCGATATTGGCGCTGCCAAGATCGCGCGTCAAACGCTGGAGCAAATACATTTCTTCAACGGTCGCACTCGCCGATATCAGCGAACCGAGCTTGTCCGCGCTGCCACGCAAAGCCTCGCGCAGTTTTTGCACTGCAACTTCAAGCGCAAGCGACCAATCCACCTCATGCCAGGCGCCCTCACGCTTGATCATCGGGCGCAGCAAACGCTGCGGGCCGTTCAGCGCCTCATAGCTGAAACGATCGCGATCAGGAATCCAGCATTCGTTGATTTCTTCGCAGTCGCGCGGATCGACGCGCATGACACGATTGGCGCGCGTGCGCACATTCACATGCGAACCAATGCCATCATGCGGCGCAATCGCCGGACGCCGCGCCAGCTCCCAGGCCCGCGCCTTGAAGCGGAAAGGCTTGGAAGTAAGCGCGCCGACCGGGCACAGATCAATGACGTTGCCGGAGATTTCGGACGTCACCGTGGTGCCGATGTAAGTGCCGATGCGCATGTTCTCGCCGCGACCGGTGGCGCCGAGTTCGCGAATACCGGCGATTTCAGTGCCGAAACGCACGCAGCGCGTGCAATGGATGCAGCGCGTCATTTCGGTCGCGATGAGCGGACCGATGTCTTCATCCTTCACTACGCGCTTGGGCAGATCGTAGCGCGAGAAATCCGCGCCGAAGCCAAGCGAAGTCTCTTGCAGCTCGCACTCACCACCCTCATCGCAGATCGGACAATCGAGCGGATGATTGATAAGCAGGAACTCCATCGTGCCCTTCTGCGCCGCGAGCGCTTTGGGCGAACGCGTGAGCACCTTCATGCCATCTGACACCGGCGTCGCACAAGCTGGCAGAGGCTTCGGCACCTTCTCGACTTCGACCAAACACATGCGGCAATTGGCTGCGATCGAAAGCTTTTCGTGATAGCAAAAACGCGGCACGGTGATGCCGGCAGCATCGGTGACTTCGATCAGCATGTCACCGCGGCGCGCCGGATACTGCACGCCGTTGATCTCGACAGTGACCATGTCTTCCTTGCGCACATCGCCCGGAACTGCGCTCATGCCGCCTCCGCACGGGCGCCGACCATGCAGCGCTTGTGATCGATGTGATAAACGAATTCATCGCGGAAGTGTTTGAGGAAACTCTGCACAGGCCAGGCCGCAGCATCACCAAACGCGCAGATAGTGCGACCTTCGATGCGTCCGGCGGTCTGCATCAGCAGATCGAGATCAGCGGCTTCACCGCGCCCTTCTTCGATACGCGACACCACGCGATAGAGCCAGCCCGTGCCTTCGCGGCACGGCGTGCACTGCCCGCAGGATTCAGCGTAGTAGAAACGCGAGATGCGCTGTAGCGCACGCACCATGCAGGTGCTGTCATCCATCACGATGACGCCGGCCGAACCGAGACCAGAGCCTGCCTTCGACAGCGAGTCATAATCCATGGCGCATTCCATGATGACATCAGCAGGCAGCACCGGCATGGAAGATCCACCAGGAATCACTGCCTTCAACTTGCGACCACGGGTGACGCCGCCGGCGAGTTCGAGCAGATCGCGAAACGACGTGCCGAGCGGTACTTCGTAATTGCCCGGGCGATTGACGTGCCCTGACACCGAAAAGATTTTGCAACCACCGTTATTAGGCTTGCCGAGGCTGAGGAACCAATCACCGCCGTTGCGCATGATCGAAGGCACCGAGGCGAGCGTCTCGGTGTTGTTGATCGTGGTCGGGCAACCATAAAGCCCGAAGTTCGCCGGAAACGGCGGTTTGAAACGCGGCTGACCTTTCTTGCCTTCCAGCGATTCGAGCAGCGCGGTTTCTTCGCCGCAGATATAAGCGCCTGCACCGAGGTGAGAATGGAGTTCGAAATCAACGCCACTGCCAAGGATACTCTTGCCGAGCAATCCCGCCGCACGCGCCTGCGCGAGCGCCGCTTCGAAGCGTTCAAAAGGCTCGTGGTGGAACTCACCGCGCATATAGTTGTAGCCGACGGTCGCGCCGATGGCGTAACCAGCGATCGCCATGCCCTCAACGAGCGCATGCGGATTGAAGCGCAGAATGTCGCGATCCTTGCAGGTGCCGGGCTCGCTCTCATCGGAGTTACACACGATGTACTTCTGACCGCGGGTATGACGCGGCATGAAGCTCCACTTCAGGCCAGTCGGGAAACCCGCGCCACCGCGTCCACGCAGTGAAGACTTCTTCACTTCACTGATGATCGCCTCGGGAGAAGTGCCCTCGCGCAGAATCGTCTTCCACGCCTCGTAGCCACCCACTTTGAGGTAATTATCGAGCGTCCACGGCTGCTCGAATTTCAACGTCTGAAAACAGACTTCGTTGGCCATGTCTTACTCCAACTTGTCCAGAATGGCATCGACTTTTTCCAGCGTCAGATGCTCGTGATAGTGACCATCGACCGCCATCATCGGCGCGCCGGCGCAAGCCGCCAGACACTCCTCTTCGCGCTTGAGCGTGAAACAACCGTCAGCGCTGGTGCCGCCAAGCGTAACGCCGCAGCGACGTTCGATGTGATTGATGATGTCATCTCCGCCGCGCAGCATGCACGAAATGTTATTGCACACCGAAACCATATGCCGACCCACCGGCTTGGTTTCGAACATACTGTAGAAGCTTGCGACTTCATACACAGCAATCTTGGGCATGCCAAGATAAGCAGCAACGGTATCCATCATCGGCGTGGTCAACCAACCCTGTTCGTGCTGCACAGCAGCAAGCGCGGCAAGCACCGCTGACTGACGACGCTCGGCCGGATACTTACTCGCCCAAGCTTCGATTTCAGCCTTCACGTGCTCGGAAAGCACGAACCCTTCGCTTTCCAGATGCGCACTCACCGGTCCACCTCGCCAAAAACGATATCGAGCGTGCCAATCACCGCGACGACGTCAGCGAGCATGTGACCACGGCACATTTCATCCACCGCCCCCATGTGCGCAAAGCCCGGTGCGCGAATCTTCATGCGATAGGGTTTGTTAGCGCCATCGGAAATCAGGTAGATGCCAAATTCACCCTTCGGCGCTTCGACGGCAGCATACGCTTCACCGGCAGGAATGCAGAAGCCTTCGGTGAAGAGTTTAAAATGATGAATGAGGGCTTCCATATCGCCCTTCATGGTCTCGCGTCGCGGCGGCGCCACTTTGTGATTGTCGGTCATCACTGGGCCACTGTTGCGACGCAGCCAGTCGATGCATTGGCGAACGATGCGATTGGACTGGCGCATTTCTTCCATGCGCACTAGGTAACGGTCATAGCAATCGCCCTGCACGCCAACCGGAATATCGAAATCGAGCCGGTCATAGACTTCATACGGCTGCTTCTTGCGCAGATCCCAGGCGATGCCCGAGCCACGTATCATCGGACCAGTGAAGCCGAGCTGCATCGCGCGCTCTGGCGTCACGACGCCAATGCCAACCGTGCGCTGTTTCCAGATGCGGTTGTCGGTGAGCAGCGTTTCGTATTCGTCGAGATAACCCGGAAAGCGTTCGGTGAACGCTTCAAGAAAATCGAGCAGAGAACCGTGGCGATCTTTGTTGCGCGCTGCGGTTTCTTTTTCGTTGTGCCACTTCGAAGCGCAGTACTGCGGCATGACATCGGGCAGATCGCGATAGACGCCGCCCGGACGGTAATAGGTCGCATGCATGCGCGCGCCGGATACCGCTTCATAGGCATCGAGCAGATCTTCACGCTCACGGAACGCGTACAAAAACACCGTCATCGCGCCGATGTCGAGCGCGTGCGCACCAACCCACAGCAGATGATTGAGGATGCGCGTGATCTCATCGAACATGACGCGGATATACTGCGCACGCAGCGGCGGCTCGATGCCGAGCATCTTTTCCATCGTCAGCACATAGGCGTGCTCATTGCACATCATGGACACGTAATCGAGACGGTCCATGTAACCGATGCTGTGATTGTAGGGCTTGCTCTCGGCGAGCTTTTCGGTGGCGCGATGGAGCAAACCGATGTGCGGATCGGCACGCTCGATCACTTCGCCATCCATCTCCAGCACCAGACGCAGCACGCCGTGGGCCGAGGGATGCTGCGGCCCGAAATTCATGGTGTAGTTGCGAATCTCAGCCATTGGTCTTCCCCCCCTCGACCAGATAACGATGGTCATGGCGGATAACGCGCGGCACGGTCACGCGCGGCGCTATCACCACCGGCTCGTACACCACACGCTGTTTCTCCGGGTCATAACGCATTTCCACATTACCCCAGAGCGGAAAATCCTTACGGAAGGGATGGCCGATGAAGCCATAGTCAGTCAACAAACGACGCAGGTCAGGGTGGCCGTCGAAGAGAATACCGAACAGATCGAAAGCTTCGCGCTCAAACCAGTTGGCACCTTCCCACACATCCACCACTGAGGGCGCAAGCGGCGCGTTTTCATCGAGGAAACTGCGCACACGCAGACGCTGATTATTGGCGATCGACAGCAGGTGATACACCACGGCGAAGCGTGGACCTTGCCAGCCATCATCACCTTCGCCGTAAGAAAGATAATCGACGCCACACAGATCGATCAGCAGCTCGAACCCGAAACGAGGTTCGTCGCGCAGCGTCAAGCAGACATCGTGGAGATGCTCGGGACGCAGCTCGACGGTCAACTCCGCATTCGCGATCGTCGAGCGATCGATCAAGCCAGGAAAATGTTCCTGGATATTTTGCGCCAATGTCGTCAGCGTGGACTCGCTCATAGCCTGAACCGGTATATCAACGGGCAATGGTATTGGTACGGCGAATCTTGTTCTGCAATTGGATAATGCCGTAGAGCAGAGCTTCGGCCGTCGGCGGACAGCCCGGCACGTAGATATCCACCGGCACGATGCGATCGCAGCCACGCACCACCGCGTAAGAATAATGATAGTAACCGCCACCGTTGGCGCAGGATCCCATCGAGATCACCCAGCGCGGCTCGCTCATCTGATCGTAGACACGGCGCAGCGCCGGGGCCATCTTGTTGACCAGCGTACCGGCAACGATCATGACGTCAGATTGGCGTGGGCTCGGGCGGAACACGATGCCGAAACGATCGAGGTCATAACGCGCGGCACCCGCATGCATCATCTCAACCGCG